>MGOW01000035.1:163-305 GCA_001797255.1 Clostridiales bacterium GWE2_32_10 | reverse complement strand
CTAAGTATAGAGGATTATAAAGATCTAACGGAAGAGATAGTAGCTATTAGAACGGGGGCATAAATATGAATGTAGCGATTATAAAAGCTTCAAATGCTGAAAATTTAAATAAAATAGTTAGTTTATGCTATATTACTTTAGA
>MGOW01000035.1:0-147 GCA_001797255.1 Clostridiales bacterium GWE2_32_10 | reverse complement strand
GTTGTAGACATAGACCTAAACAAAGAAAGAGATATAATGCAACTTATTAAGAAAGTTGATGGCATTATAATTTCAACGAATATGAGAATGAATAACATACCTTCTAGATTGCAGGCATTTTTTGAGTTATTTGAGGAAAAAAAAGAT
>MGOW01000034.1:16589-26953 GCA_001797255.1 Clostridiales bacterium GWE2_32_10 | reverse complement strand
TACATATATATTTACGTTATTTCCTGTCGGTATATATATGTTAATACAATTTACTCTTAAGATATTTGTACTTGGATATACATTTAAAGAAAGTACAATAGAAAATTCGATTGTAATGAAAATATCCATACTACCACAGATATTTATGTTAGGTTCAGTAGATATAAGGGAAAAAAATATAACAGAAAATCTTTATTTAATTTATATAATAGCTGCAATTGTAATAATTATAGCATCATATTTCATATATAAAGTAAGGAAAGTAGAAAAAACAGGAGATGTAGTAGTATTTAGAAAGCTAAATCCGATAGTTAAATATGGAATAACCTTCTGTTTTATGATTTTGATTGGTTTGATTGTATTTTTGATGTTTAATGACAGCATTGAATATATGATATCAGCTTATGTGATAACATCAGTTATAGCATATTTTTTAGCAGAAATGTTAATAAGAAAATCGGTAAGGGTATTAGACTCATACAAAGGATATAGTGCATATGTTGTTGTTATGGTAATTATATTTGTTGGTATAAAAATGGATATATCGGGATTTGAGAGTCGAGTACCAGATATATCAAATGTAGACGAAGTATATTATGATCAGATAAATAACTATGGTGTGCAAGTAGTTTTAAGAGAAAAGTTAAATAAGGAAGCTATACTTGCTATGCATAGACTTATATTATCTGAGAAATTATCTAAAAAATATAGATCTATAGGTGCAAATATAAATTTAGGGTATAAACTTAAAAATGGTAAAATAATGTATAGAGAATATATAATAGATTATACGGAAGAAGAACAGAACGCTATAGAAAATTTAGAAAAAATAATTTTAGGATCACAAGAATATAAAAAACAGGTATATGAGGTATTTAGAGATGAAAATGTAGAAAATATTAGTAAGATAGAAATATCAATAGATGGTAGTGAAAGTAAGATATATATTGATAAAAAAGAAGAAATGCAAGAATTACTAGAAGTAATGAGAAAAGATACGTTAGAGATGTCGTATGAACGAATGAATAATACACATATGTTATCAGGGGGTATATCGGATGTTATAAAGTATGTATATATACAGGAAGACTCAAACCAAGGAACTGAAAGCAGATATAAATACAAACCTAAATCTAAATCGGAAACATCAATTAATCTATATTATAATAAAAGTTTCAAAAGCACAAACAACTGGCTAAAACAGCATAACTATTACCCTAATATACAAGAATAAGCTATAAACAAAAATGGCAGATTATATGATCTGTTATTTTTTTATACAATATTTAAAAAAATACTTGTCGAATAATAAAGTTAGATGTATAATAGGAGAGGTGGAATGTGAGGAGTGGGGGGAGAGAAGTGAGAGGGAAGATTATTAGAGGGGCACTATATGTGTTTGGATTTATTTTGTTTGAAGTAGTTTATTGCGGCATACTTGCGTTTATGCTTGTTTTTCATGGACCAATGACTAATATAAAGGAAAATTATGTAACTACGGCGATGGCTACTTTTCATCAGTGCTTGGCAACTAGCATTGTGAGTAAGGAAGAAATAGATGCAATATTACTTAAAACTAGTTTTAATTTTGAAGATGAAAAAGAGGATTTAAATAATGTTAAAGTGAATGAAAATCCGTCGAACAATGAAATAAAACTGATAGAGATAAGCAGTGAAAGGTTTAAAGGGCAAATGCTGATAGTAAGTAATCCAAAAAGGATAGGTGTAGGTTCATCTAAAAATCTGGGTAAAGGTGGAATGACTCTTAGCAGTATTGTAAAAAACTACGGTGCAATAGGGGGAATAAATGCTGGTGGATTTGGAGACCCAAATTTGACTGGTACAGGTGGAAAACCAAATGGCATAATCGTTGAAGGTGGAAAAATAAAGTATCAAGAAAGTACAATGGGATATACTATGGTAGGCTTCGATAAAGATGATAAGCTAGTTATTGGTACTAATATGAAAGAAAAGGATATACTAGAGAGAAATATACGGGATGCTGTTTCGTTTGGCCCACCACTTATAATAAATGGAAAAACCATGATAAAAAAGGGAAATGGTGGAATGGGCATAAATCCCCGTACTGCAATAGGGCAAACTCAGGATGGTAAGGTATTATTGCTAGTTATTGATGGACGAAGCGAGCATAGCTTAGGGGCTACACTAAAGGATGTCCAAAATATACTTCTTGAATACGGAGCATATAATGCATCAAATCTAGATGGAGGCTCATCGACTACAATGGTATACCAAGAAAAGCTAATAAATAAACCATCAGATATACTAGGAGAACGCAGTATTCCAACTGCATTTATTATAAAATAAAAGGAAGGCTAAATATGAACATACCGAAAATAAAGATACCGAAAATAAAGATAAAACTTAATATAATAAAATTATTGCTTATTTATTCACTCATAGGTACTATATTTACGTTTGCTGTTCTTATTTACTTAAATATTAATTTATTTAAAGATGAAGCAACTAATGTTAAATATATAGAAAACAAGGAGTACATTCCAGAGGCTCTATTACGAAAACAACATGTATTAGTTCCTCAAAACGCAAGGAATATATCGTTTTCATATGATCATAACTATATGTCATATATAAGCAGTGGAACTATAAATATAAAAGATTTATGCACAGGAAAATTGATAAAACAAATAAAGGAAGACGGACCGATAACAACTTCTTTCTTTGTAAATGATAGAAATATAATACTGTATTTTATTTTGAAGAATAAAGAAATACAAGAGAAAAAAGTAAAGGTAAAAGAAGAAACACATAAAATAATAGATGAAGAAAATCTTGACGATGAAAAGCCAATACATGTAACAACAATTGAGGAAGAAAATACAGTGGAGGAAGATGATATAGCAGATGTAGAGTCGCTACTTGCTAATCAGTTGTTGCTTATAAAAACATATGCCGTAGATACTGATGAGAAAACAGAACAGATAGAAATGAATATATCTCATTTTATAAAAATAAAGCAAGTAGAATATTCAAGCTTAACTAATCTAATATACGTAAATGTAGAGTCATTACAGGACGATAAGCTGATTAATAATATTTATAGAATCAATATAATGAAAAAGAACACCAAATACCAGTCGGGAAAGATATACAAAAAGATGGTACTCCTAAATAATGAAGATAAGCTCATTGTAGAAGACGATAAAAATAACATATACATAAGTAAAAGCCTATTTAGAACTAAAAAGTATAAGAAGTTTGAATTACTAGGAAGAGACAACGAGGATAATTTTTACATAACCCCAATAGACTTTCCGAATAAGATATTAAAGGTTAGAGGGAAGGAAGTAGTAGAAGAAAAAACAATAATAGATACCTCACCACATAGCGTGTATAGCAATAATGAAGGAGTGTTTTTAATATTCAAAGAAAACATCTGGCCACTAGCACATGGCGGAGCTTACGGAAATATAAAATTAGATAAACAAAACATATTCGTAGATTTATTTGACAATGTATTGTATGAAATAAATGTACAGGGAGAATTGGTGCAGACTTTGGTGAGAGATAGAATGGTGAAATGAAAAAATATTTAAAAAATCACTTGAAAAAATTTACTTAGTATGATATATTTTAAATATAATAATACTAAAATATAGTATATAAAAAGGAAGGTGATTGTTTGCAAAATGATGAGTGCATATTTTGTAAGATAGCAAAGGGAGAAATACCAAGTACTACTGTATATGAGGATAACGAGTTTAAAGTTATACTAGATAAGTTTCCAGCAACGAGTGGTCATATGCTTGTTATACCTAAAGAGCATGTAGAAAATATATTTGAAATATCTGATGAGAATGCAGCTAGGATATTTGCTGTAGTTTCAGAGATGGCTAAAAAGATGAAGGATAATCTGAAATTTGATGGATTAAACATAGTCCAAAATAATGGAAGTATAGCAGGACAAAGTGTGTTTCATTTTCATATACACTTAATACCGAGATATGAAGGTGACACTGTAAATGTAAGTTGGGAAAATACAGAGGCAAGTAGTGAAGACTTAGAAGAAACAAAAAAGAAAATAATGATGTGATGTAAGTATGGTTTTTCTTATTGAATATTGTATTTTAATGGAGGAGGAATTTGTATGGATTTGAATAATAACAATAATTATGGTGTGTATCAGCAAAACTTTGCTGGGGTAATGAATAAGGTTTATGGAATAATGTTTTTGGGACTGTTACTTACAGCTGGGGTTGCTTATGCTGTAGCGGGTAGTCCTGTAATGATGGATTTTATATATGGAAATCCATTTATGTTTATAGTTCTTGCAGTAGTAGAGCTCGGATTGGTATGGTATCTCTCAAGTAGAGTACTTGAGATGAGTAGTGGGAAGGCAAGGCTTATGTTTGGAATATATGCTTTGTTGAATGGACTTACAATGGCATACATCTTTATTGCCTATAATTTAGGAGCAATATATATGGCTTTCTTTACAACAGCTATAACATTTGCTGTTATGAGTGTATATGGGTATTTTACGAAAACAGATCTTACTGGTATAGGTAAAATATTGTTCTTTGGACTTATAGGTATATTAATAGCAACTCTTGTAAATATGTTTGTAAGGAGCTCGCAGGTAGATTTATATATAAGCTATGCAGGTGTCATAATATTTTTGGGGCTTACAGCGTATGATACACAAAAAATAAAAGAGATGTACGAACAAAACAGAAGTGAAAATATTGCGGTATTAGGCGCGCTTGCATTATACCTAGACTTCGTTAACTTATTTTTGATGCTACTTAGAATATTTGGTTCAAGCAGAGATTAGTGATTAGTAGTCGTGACACTTAATATAGAGGGGTTTTAAATATGAATAAAATTGTTTTTACTGGAGGTGGAACAGCAGGGCATGTTGTTCCTAATTTGGTATTAATATCAGAGCTCAAAGGCGAGGGCTTTGATATAGATTATATTGGTAGTGAAAATGGCATAGAACGTGAGCTTGTGACAAAAGAAAATATTAGATATCATGCTATAGCTACTGGAAAGCTTAGAAGATATTTTGATGTTAAAAATTTTACAGATCCATTTAGGGTTGTAAAAGGTGTGTATCAAGCAATCAGTTTGATTAGAAAAATAAAACCAGATATAGTATTTTCAAAAGGTGGCTTTGTTTCAGTACCTGTTGTTATAGCGAGCTGGTTAAACCAAGTACCTATTATTATACATGAATCTGACATGACACCAGGACTTGCAAACAAAATATCAAATGTATTTGCTAAAAAGGTATGTGTCAATTTTCCTGAAACACTCAATTACATAAGTAGTGATAAGGTAGTTGTAACAGGAATACCAATAAGAAAAGAGTTACTTAATGGTAGCAAATTAAAGGGAATGGATATTTGTGGTTTTGACAAGGAAAGACCTGTGATACTACTTACAGGTGGAAGTCTAGGTTCAAAAAAACTGAATTCTATTCTAAGAGATGGACTTTCTGAAATTTTAAAAAAATTTCAAGTCATACATTTATGTGGAAAAGGTAATATTGATGAGAAACTAATTAATGAAAAAGGGTATAAGCAGTTTGAATATGTTACTGATGAGCTTGAACATATGCTTAAAATATCAGATGTTGTAATATCAAGGGCAGGGGCAAATACTATATATGAATTATTGAGTCTATGCAAACCTAATATTCTTATACCACTGTCAGCAAAAGCAAGTAGAGGGGATCAAATATTAAATGCTAAGTCATTTGAAAAGCAAGGCTTTAGTATTGTATTAGACGAAGATAAAATCTCGGCAAAAGATTTGATAAATAGAGTTAATGAGCTTTATAATAATAAAGATACTTATATAAATAATATGCAAAAAAGCACTTTAAAAGATGGGAAGAATGCTATTATAAATTTAATAAAGCAACACAAAAAATCGAGCTAATGCTCGATTTCTTGTGTTAATAAACTATATTTTTAGCTATTTAGACCCCCTAGGAGTTGAACCTATAGCGTGTCATTGCGAGGTACGAAGCAATCTCTCTTTAATATCTTCGTCTAAGCTTTGGGCGACATGTTCTGAAATTTATCAAATTATTATCATCATCATAGGAAACAGGAGAAACGTAAGTTTTTTCAGTCTTTCCACAGCTTTTGCAGTCCGTATTACAGCCACAGCCAAATTCACAGTCATAGCCACATTCCCCTGTTTTTGTCAAAAAGTGCTTACCTTTTTCGCAAATAAGATTTTCATTATGTTCATCAGGCATATATAAATTTTCAGATGATACTAATTCAGGATATTCAGGCATATCCATCATATTCATATCTACATCCATATCCATATTCATATCTACATCTAAATCCATATCTAAATCTATATCCATATCCATATTCATGCCCATAATATCATGTTCATTTAAAGTATCCATAATATTCATTTCATATGAATTATTATCATCATCTGTATTAGAGGTTCTATAGCTAATGCAGAATTTTTTATAATATTCTTCAAAAGTATTATAATGCATAATTTCATCTTTTAATATATCTTTTAATGCCATTTTAACATATTTATCATTTATCATTTCTATCAATTTTTTATATGCATCAATTCCATCTTTTTTTAGACCCATATCTGATTTTAACATATCACAAATATTTTTTTGATAATTTATTAAATCAGCAGACCAATATTTATGTTCATTATAATTATTGTCAGGATGATATTTATATTCAGGGTCACCACCAAGCTTCTTGATTAAATCGCTAAGCATATGCATATGCTGCATATCATCTTGATGGATAGAATCAACATCCTCAGCTAAATCTTTGTTTACATCTTTGTAAAAGTTCAAATGATACATATATTGTAGCATCATAGAAAGCTCACTTATCTTACCTGAATAAACATTTATCAACATATCAGCATAATTTTTGTTGGTATCCGTGGACTTAATCTCTGTGCTATATGTGTTCTTTTTATACATGAAAAATCCCCCTTTTTAAGATTCACCCCCAAGAGTGAGTTCTGACTATCACTATAATAATATGTAAAATAATTAAAAATGTTTACTAAAAAAGCATCTCATAAAAAGTAAGATACTTTTTTAGCAGAATATTTTTTAATAACCACATCTACCAAAAGGACAATTTGGGCGAAACCAACTGTCTAGTTGTTTACATTTTAAACAACCACAAGCTCGTGAATCTTTTTTATCATAAACGTCTTTATCACATTTTGAGCATCCACATGATCCGCCCATATAATGAAGACCTAAATTATGCATATTTGTCACCCCCGAATTTAAAATAAAAGCCTGTACATATAGAGGTAGTCAAGCCTCTTACTATATAATATGAGATGTACATAAAAAGTGTGAATAAAATTTCAGACAAAAACAATAAAAAATGTAGGTAAAGTTATTGACAAATCGAGCTAAATATGTTAAAAATATTATATGACTTAAAAAATATGTAAAAATAGGGAGTGGGATTTAAGTATGAAGAATATACTTTTGGTGGATGATGCACAATTTGTTAGATATACATTGAAGCTTATGTTAGAACCCAAGGGTTTTAAGATTGTAGGTGAAGCGGGAAATGGTTTAGTTGCAATACAGCTATTTAAAGATTTAGAGCCTGATATGGTTTTGATGGATATAACCATGCCAGAGATGGATGGGGTTGGTGCTCTTAAGGAAATAATGAAGGTTAACTCTAACGCAAAGGTTGTAATGATATCGGCTATGGGAAAAGAAGATGTTGTAAGGGAAGCAATAATGGCAGGAGCAAAGGGTTTCATCGTTAAGCCTTTTACAGAAGAGACAGTTATAAAGGTTATCGAAAAAATGATATAAAGAAAGAGTGGAGGAGAATCCATGGAAGAAAATAAGTTTTCTATTGCTAGTGAACCAATGCTTGAAATGTTTACATTTGAAACAGTAAATTTGATCGAGCAGCTCGAAGAGATATTACTTAGAGCAGAAAAAGATAGTGAATTATCCGGTGAGGATATAAATGAGATATTTAGAGTCATGCATACAATTAAGGGTTCAGCTGCTATGATGATGTTTAAAAATATTTCAAAGATTGCTCATGAGGTTGAGGATGTTTTTTACTATATACGTGAAAATAAACAAGTGAGTGTAGATATATCTAATCTATCTGATAAAGTACTAGAGGTTGTTGATTTTATAAAAGAAGAGATTGAAAAAATCAAATCTGGGGTAAAAGCTGATGGAAATGAAGAAAAGATAGTAGAGGAAATGAAAAGCTATTTAGCAGAGATATCAGGAAATCTGGATATAGAAATAAAAAGAGAACCCGCAAAGACAAAACAAAAATTCTATATAAGTCCATACGATCTTAAAAAAGGGGATTCTATACACAGATACTCTGTAAAAGTTTTCTTTGAAGAAGATTCGCAGATGGAGAATATTCGTGCTTATACTATAGTGCATAATCTAAAGCCTATATGTAAAGAAATTTTTCATATACCTAAAAATCTTATAGAAGACAGTGAAAGTGCAAAATACATAATTGAAAATGGATTTGATATAAATTTTTCGTCTTTAGAAGAATATGAAAAAGTAAAAGAGATTGTAGAACAAGAAATTTTTATAAAAACGTTAGAGCTTAAAGAAATAGAAGAGTATGAAGAAGAAATAGTTACACAATCAATAAGTCAAGAATTAAATAAGGTTCAAAATAAGATATGTATACCAGAGGTAGTACCTCTAGAAAAAGAAACTACTACTACAAAACAAAACATAATAAGCGTCAATATAGCAAGGCTAGATAAGCTTATGGATATAGTGGGAGAGATTGTTATAACAGAATCAATGGTTATAAAAAACAAAGATCTTATAGGACTAGAGCTAGATAATTTTAATAAGGCGGCTATGCAGCTTAGGAAGCTTACAGATGAACTTCAAGATACAGTTATGTCGATTAGAATGGTTCCTATATCACTTATTTTTAATAAAATGCATCGTATTGTACGTGACATGTCAAGAAACTTAGATAAGAATGTGGAGCTAGAAGTTATAGGAGATGAAACAGAGGTAGATAAGAATATAATAGACAATCTTTCAGACCCATTAATGCATCTTATAAGAAACTGCATGGATCATGGAATAGAGGAGAAAGAAGAAAGAAGTAGCACAGGTAAAGATTTAAAGGGCAAAATAACACTAGAAGCTAAAAACATTAGTGGGGATGTGCTTATAAAGATTACAGATGATGGGCGTGGACTTGATAAGCGGAAGATAATAAATAAAGCAAAGCAAAATGGATTATTGACTAAGGATGAGTCAGAGCTTACAGAAAGAGAAATATATGGGCTCATATTTTTGCCAGGATTTTCGACTAAGGACGAGGTTACAGAATACTCAGGACGTGGGGTCGGAATGGATGTGGTAAAGAAAAATATAGAAAAAGTAGGTGGAAGTGTATTTGTAGAAAGTGTTATAGGTATAGGTACTACTATAAATATAAAAATACCGCTGACCTTAGCAATAGTAGACGGAATGGAAATATCGGTTGGAAATTCGGTGTACACTATACCAATTACCACGATAAAGGAATCATTTAAGTTAAATAAGAAGGATTTGATATTAGATACAAATGGCAATGAAATGGTTATGGTTAGAGGAAATTGTTACCCTATAGTAAGGCTTCATAAATTATTTGGAGTAACCACGCAAAAAATAGATTTAGAAGATGGCATAATAGTAATGGTGGAAGCAGACGATCAGACAGCTTGTTTATATGCAGATTTATTACTAGGTGAACAACAGGTAGTTGTAAAGCCTCTTCCACCATACCTTACAAGATATATAACTAAAGAAAGTGGAATTGGTGGATGTACAATTTTAGGTGATGGCAATATAAGCTTAATATTAGATATTACTGGAATAATAAACCAAGTGGTGTAAACTAAAAAAAGGGGGCGAAGAGAGGATGTCGAGTTTGACAAAAGAAATAGTGTTAGAAAACGAAGAGGATACTCAACATGGAAAATTTTTGACTTTTGCTATAGGAAGTGAATATTTTGGATTTGAAATAAGCTTTGTCAAAGAAATAATAGGTATACAACCCATTATAGAGGTTCCAGAGGTTCCGCATTATGTTAAAGGTATAATAAACTTAAGAGGAAGCATAATACCGGTTATTGATGTAAGGCTAAAGTTCAAAAAAGAGTTTATGGAGTATAATGACAGGACATGTATTGTTGTTATAGAAATAAAGGATATTCTAATAGGGCTCATAGTAGACAATGTATCGGAGGTGTTAAGCATACCAGATGAAAACATAGTTTCGCCACCAGACATAAAATCAGGATTTCAAAATAAATACATAAAAGGAATAGGTAAAGTA
>MGOW01000034.1:16337-16453 GCA_001797255.1 Clostridiales bacterium GWE2_32_10 | reverse complement strand
GTTTTTACAACTAATATAAGGGGGAATATTTAATGAATAGGTTTAAAAATTTAAAAATAGGTACAAAGCTTATAACAGGGTTTATTATGGTGGCACTTATAGCAGGAATAATAGGA
>MGOW01000034.1:0-16298 GCA_001797255.1 Clostridiales bacterium GWE2_32_10 | reverse complement strand
ATGCATTGCTCCCCTCTCTTTTAGAGAGGGGCCGGGGGTGAGTTCGTTTTTACAACTAATATAAGGGGGAATATTTAATGAATTGGTTTAAAAATTTAAAAATAGGTACAAAGCTTATAACAGGGTTTATTATAGTAGCACTTATAGCAGGAATAATAGGAATAATAGGTATAGTTAATATAAAACAGTTAGATGAGAGTGATACAATACTTTACAACAGAAATACTGTAGCACTTTCTTATATGGAAAAAGTATCTACCGAATTTCAGAGGATAAGAGTAAATCTAAGAAATGGATTACTACTTCTAAATTTAGAAGATAGAAAAGTAGAATTTGATAAGATAGAGGATAGAAGAAAAGTGATATATGACAATTCATCAAAGATAGAGGAGGTAGTAAAAGAAAACCCTGAATTAAAAGCAGCCTTTGAAAAACTTGATAAGACAAAAGAAAACTTTTTTACAGTGCTAGATGAAGTTGTAATTGTAGCTTTAGAAGGGAAAACAGAACAGGCATTAGAGATGATTTCAGAGGAAGGTGTGTCTGGAATAGTATCAAGAGAGCTTCAAGATGAAATTGAAAATCTTGCTCAAAAAACAATTGAAGCTGCAGATAATAGATCTGTACAAAATAAAACCCAAGCTAATAATTCTGTAAATACAATGGTAATAGTGATAGCTATAGGAGTTTTAACAGCATTAGGACTCGGAATGTTTTTAAGTAAACTAATAAGTAAGCCAATAATTAGAATGGCAGCGGTTGCAAATCAGCTTTCAATGGGGGATGTGGAGGTAAGTATACAATATGATTCAAAGGATGAGATTGGAAATCTTGCACGTTCATTTTCAGATGTAATAACCAATATAAAAGAGCAAGCATTAAATGCACAAAAAATAGCGAGTGGTGAGTTAGATGTAGATATAACACCGAAATCGAACAAAGATGTTCTTGCTCAAAGTATGAAGCAGGTTGTAGATACACTAGGAAGCTTAGTAGTTGAGACAGGAATGCTTACAAAGTCGGCTGTAGAGGGAAGATTATCTATCAGAGGAAATGAGGATGGTTTTAAAGGTGGATACAAAGACATAATAAAAGGAGTAAATAAGACATTAGATGCTATTGTAGAGCCTGTAAAAGAAGCAGCAGCAGTTCTAAAAGAAATGGCAAGTGGTAATCTAAGGACTCAAGTTACAGGTAACTATATGGGGGATCATGCTGAAATAAAGGATGCATTAAATTCTACAATAACTACTATTCAAGGATACATAAATGAGATAACTAGCGTTCTTACTGATATGTCAAATGGAAATTTAAATTTAGATGTATCAGGTGAGTACAGAGGCGACTTTGTAGAAATCAAAAACTCTTTAAATCTAATAATAAGCTCATTAAATAAAGTTTTAGGCGAGATGAATAATTCAGCGGAACAAGTATCGTCAGGCTCAAGGCAAGTGTCAGAGGGTAGTCAAATGCTTTCACAAGGAACTACAGAGCAGGCGAGTGCTATAGAAGAGCTTACAGCCTCTATTACTCAAATAGCTGCTCAAACAAAACAAAATGCAGAAAATGCAAATGTAGCAAATACATTAGCAAATAAGGCAAAAGAAAATGCAACTAACGGTAATAAACAAATGAAAGAGATGCTTGGATCTATGTCTGAAATTAGTGAGTCATCGGCAAATATATCTAAAATAATCAAGGTTATAGATGAAATCGCGTTTCAAACCAACATACTTGCACTTAATGCAGCAGTAGAAGCAGCAAGAGCAGGACAGCACGGAAAAGGTTTTGCGGTTGTCGCAGAAGAGGTTAGAAATCTTGCAGCAAGAAGTGCAAATGCAGCAAAGGAAACTACAGCACTTATAGAGGGTTCTATAAAGAAGGTTGAGACAGGTACAAAGATTGCAAATGAAACTGCGGGTGCACTTGATGAGATAGTACAAGGAGTAGAGAAAGCTGCAAACCTCGTTTATGATATAGCAAATGCTTCAAATGAGCAAGCAACTGGTATTGCTCAAATAAATAAAGGGATTGAACAGGTATCTCAAGTAATCCAAACTAATTCATCTACAGCAGAAGAAAGTGCATCAGCAAGTGAACAGCTATCTAGTCAAGCAGAGCTATTAAAAGAATTAGTAGCAAAGTTCAGCTTAAAGAAAAATCCTATGTATTACAAAGAAAGCGATTATATTGAAATGGGTAAGGCAAATGTATCTAAAATATTAGAAAAGAAGCCTGCTAAAGCAAAAAAGAAAATAGATTTAGATGGCGACTTTGGAAAATATTAAATAATGATTAATGGTTGGTGGTAAAATTGATGGAGATAGAAAATTGTGAGTTTAATAAGCTTATGTATTTTATTAAGTCTAATTATGGTATAAACCTTGAAGAAAAGAAGGTTCTACTTGAAGGTAGGCTTAGTAATATGATTCTTGAACGCGGATTTGAGAGCTTTGAAGAATATATTAGAAATGTTTTTATGGATAATACAGGGAAAGAGGTAAAAACCCTTATCAATAAAGTAACTACAAATCATACTTTCTTTATGAGGGAGCCTGTGCATTTCGAATTTTTAAGGTCAACTGTGTTACCATATCTAGAAAATAATATAAAAGATAGGGACATACGAATATGGAGTGCAGGGTGCTCATCAGGGGAAGAGGCATATACAATAGCTATGATAATCGATGATTATTTTGGTGAAAAAAAATATATGTGGGATACTCAAATATTAGCAACCGATATATCTGAAAATGTACTAAAAAAAGGCACAAGTGGAATATTTAATGAGGTATCTCTCATAAATATGCCGAATTCATTTAAACTAAAGTATTTCAAAAAGATAGATGATGAGAATTATGAAATAAAACAAAAACTAAAAAATGAAGTAATATTTAGAGAGTTTAATTTAATGGAAGAAAAATACCCTTTTAAAAGAAATTTTGATATAATATTTTGTAGAAATGTGATGATTTATTTTGATCAAGATACAAAAATAGATCTAGTAAGCAAATTTTATAACTCTACAAAACAGGGGGGATATTTATTTATAGGACATTCTGAGTACATAAATAAAGAAGAAACAAAATATAAGCACATTATGCCAGCAGTATATAGAAGAGTGGAAACTTGAGATAAAAGTAGGTGGGAAAAATTATGGGTGTATCTAATAAAAAGATACGAGTACTAGTTGTTGATGATTCTCTTGTGTTTAGGGAAGCTATAAAGAGAGGAATATCAAAAGACGGGTACATAGATGTTGTTGGTGTTGCTGCAGACCCGTATATAGCAAGAGATATGATTTTAGATCTAGAACCAGATGTACTTACACTTGATGTTGAAATGCCAAAAATGAATGGAATAGAGTTTTTGCGTAGGCTATTACCTCAATATCCTATACCTGTCGTTGTAGTAAGTGCAGTTAATGATAGTGTATTTAGTGCACTTGATACGGGGGCTGTAGACTTTGTAAGCAAACCAGATGTATGTAAAAAAGAGGATTTAGATAGATTTATAAGTGAACTGGTAATGAAAATAAAAATAGCATCTGTTTCAAAAATAAAAGTATTGACGGAAGAACATATAAAGCCTGTGGTAAGTGGTTTTAAAAATAATAGCAAAATAATAGCAGTGGGTGCATCTACAGGGGGAACTGAAGCATTTTATGAGGTACTAAAAGGATTTCCTGCTGATATGCCTGGTGTTGTTGTTGTTCAGCATATGCCACCAGTTTTTACAAGAATGTATGCCGAAAGATTAAATAGAAGCTGTGAGATGGAAGTGAAGGAAGCAGAGACAGGTGACATAATAAAAAAAGGCAGGGTATTAATAGCACCTGGAGGATATCAAATGGCAGTATATAAAGAAAACAACAATTATTATGTAAAGTGTCTAGAAGGTGAGAATGTAAATGGACACTGTCCATCGGTTGATGTAATGTTTGAATCAATAGCAAAAGTAGCACCCAAAGAAGCAATAGGGGTTATACTTACAGGAATGGGAAATGATGGAGCTAAAGGTCTCCTGAATATGAGAAAAAACGGTTCATATACCATAGGGCAAGACGAAAAAACATCCGTTGTCTACGGAATGCCAATGGTTGCTTACAACATAGGAGCTGTAATAAAGCAAACATCGCTAGAGAGAATACCAGAAGCAATATATGAATGCTTGAAGAAGTAAAATAAAGAGAGGAGAGGTTTTTATGCGGATATTAATAGCAGAGGATGATTTTGTAAGTAGAAAGCTCATACAAAGCTTTTTAGCACCTTATGGAAAATGTGACGTTGTTGTAGATGGAGTTGAAGCGGTGGAGGCGTTTTTGTTTGCATATCAGGAGGGGGATCCCTATAAGCTTATATGTCTTGATATAATGATGCCAAGGATGGACGGAATACAAGCATTAAAAACAATAAGGGGAATTGAAAAGCAAAAGGAAGTAAAAGAAGGGGATGCCTCTAAAATAATAATGACCACTGCATTAAACGATAAAGAAACTGTAATGAATTCATACGATATCGGATGTGACGCATATGCATGGAAGCCTTTAAATCTAGAAAAGTTTAGGGAAGTAATAGAAAAACTAGGGTTAGTAAAAAACATATAAAAATACTCAGAAATGAGTATTTTTATATGTTTTGGGGTAAAATTAAAAAAAGAGGAGGCGAGCACAGTGACAAAATTTAAAAGAATTCCAAAGCATATAGGGGTAATACCAGATGGAAACAGAAGATGGGCAGTAGATAATGGAATGGGAAAATCTGAGGGGTATGACTATGGTATAAAGCCAGGGTTTGACTTATTTGAGGAATGCAAACGACTTGGGATAGGTGAACTTACATTGTACGGTTTTACACAAGACAATACTAAAAGACCAGCAGAGCAAAAACAAGCATTTAAAAAAGCATGCGTGGATGCGGTGATGGAATTAGAAAAAAGGGAAGCAAATCTTCTAGTAGTTGGAGATAGCCAGTCGCATAATTTCCCAGAGGAGCTATTAAAATATACTGAGCGGAGGATTAAAAATCAAAATGGAATAAATGTGAATTTTTTGGTAAATTACGACTGGAAGTGGGATGTAGTAGGATTATTAGAAAATCCGAAAACAAAAGAACATGAAATCCAAAAAAATATAAAATCAAAAGGGGTATCGAGAATAGATTTAGTTATACGATGGGGAGACCGAAGACGATTAAGCGGATTCTTGCCGATACAAACGGTGTATTCCGACTTTTATATATTACCAAAAATGTGGCCTGATTTCGAAATGGGGGATTTGCATGAAGCGTTAGCGTGGTATGACAAGCAGGATGTGACACTTGGGGGGTAGGGTTGACCTTCATTACTAATTTTGTCACTCTCGAGCTTGTTTTTTGGCGTGGCAATCTCGTTTTTACTTTTACAAAGTCTATTTAACTAAGTTTAAAGAGAGATTGCTTCGTACCTCGCAACGACAGAATAGGGATTTATACAAGTTTATGATCTCTGAATAGTTATCAACTAATTGAATATAATATAATAAATTGCATTATATATATTGACAACTATTAATATATATGGTACAATTTATTCATAGCAATATTCAAAATGTACAAAAAAGGAACGGGGTCTACCGTTCCTTTTTTTCATTTACTACTTTTTTCGTAGTTCTTTCACCAATGCTATCAGCATTAAAATGAAAACTATATCCATATCGTTTGCAATATTCAAAAATGTACACCTCCTTCCCTTTTGGGAGGACATTGTAATTATAACATTTAAGCTTAAAAAAGTAAAGAAAATTTGCAAAATTTGTCATAAGAAAGAGGTTTGTGTTTAATAAAGTTAGGATTATTGTATGTGGTATAAAGAATTTAAACAAAACAAGCCCAAAATGTTATGTTTTTATTTTTTTCTACAAATAAACTATGGTATAAGTAAATAAGAGGTTTATAACACAATCTTAATTTTGTCATTGCGAGGTGCGACAAGTATTTAAAATACCAAGGGGAGGAAAAAAGATGAAGTTAGTTTATAAGTGTATAGGAAAAAACATGGTAGTGAAATTTATCGGTGAGATTGATCACCATCAAAGTAAGACGGTAAGGGAGGAAATAGATAGTGTAATATACAATGATAACATAAAAAATATAATATTTGATTTTTCTAATGTTGATTTCATGGATAGCTCTGGTATAGGAATGATATTAGGTCGTTATAAAAAAGTGGAGGACAAGGATGGAAAAATTTTTCTTGTAAATGTACGAGGAAATCTGGACGATATATTTAAAATATCAGGACTCTATAGCGTTGCACAAAAATATAATACGGTAAGTGAAGCACTTGAAGTAGTGTAGCTAAGGGACGAGTAAAATATAAGTTACCATTTTATTATATTGATGATGCCTGTAACCCTCACCCTAGCCCTCTCCCTTTTTAGGGAGAGGGGAACTTCATATAAGTTTTTACAGATTTATAGTAGTATTTTATATTTAAGTTGTTCCTAAAAACGAAAGGAGAATAGAATTATGGATAATATTAATTTTGATAATTATATGCATTTAGAATTCCTAAATAAATCAGAAAATGAAAGCTTTGCAAGGGCTACAGTAGGAGCATTTGTTGCACAGCTTGACCCAACTGTATCGGCTATTACAGAAATAAAGACAGCAGTATCAGAAGCAGTTACAAATGCTGTTATATATGCATATGAAAGTAAGATAGATTACATATATATTAGTTGTGGAATAGTGGGGAGAGATGTATATATAAATGTAGAGGACAAGGGTATTGGAATACCAGACATAGAGCAAGCACTAGAGCCAGCATATACCACAAAACCTGAATCAGAAAGGGCAGGAATGGGGTTTACGATAATGCAGAGTTTTATGGACGAACTGACAGTTGAGTCGAAAACGGGTGTAGGAACTATAGTTAAAATGATGAAAAGTATAGAGGAATAAGGCTTTGAATGATATACTAGAGCTGATAGGCAAAGCTCAAGGTGGCGATGAAATTTCGAAAGAAACTATAGTTAAGGAAAATCTAAAATTAGTATGGAGTGTGGTACAGAGAATACATGCAAATTATGAAAAAGAAGATCTATTTCAGATAGGTTGCATTGGACTTATAAAGGCTATTTATAATTTTAATGAGACCCATAATGCAAAGTTTTCTACATATGCATATATACTAATATTATCAGAAATAAAAATTTTTTTAAGAGACGACAGTCCTATAAAAGTAAGCAGAAGTGATAAGGAACTATATATAAAAATCAGAAAGGAACGAGAAAGATTTAGCAATCTATACAATAAAGAGCCAAAAATATCGGAGCTCGCAAATAACCTGGGAGTGTCAGAAAATGAAATAATATCGGCAATTGAGGTAAAGAGAAAAACGAATATGGAGTATTTATATGATACTACATATAAATCTGATGGAACCGAAGTAATGCTAATAGATAAGATAGAAGGTGATGAAAGTAAGAATGAATATATAGAGAATAAAATTTTAATAGGAGAGGGGATAAGAAAACTAGATAAAGAGGAAAAACAGGTAGTTATGCTCAGATATTACAAAGACAAAAAGCAAGACGAGATTGCTCAGATATTACATAAAACTCAGGTACAGATATCTAGGATAGAAAAGCGTGCGATAAGTAAGATGAGAAAGGAGTTATTAGTGGAACGGGGATGACTGTTCCTTTTTTCGTAGTTCTGTAATCGATGATATAAGTATTAAATTGAGGTAATAAAAAATTTTTTGATGGATTTACAATATAAATATTCAATACATCTTGACTAATCATCAAATTTGTAGTATTATAATACTACCTAAATAATATACACCTAGGGGTATAGTTCAGTTGGTAGAACGTCGGTCTCCAAAACCGAATGTCGTAGGTTCGAGTCCTGCTATCCCTGTAAATTTAAAAAGTGATTTATAAATATGAGCACAAAATGGGCTATCAAGATATATTTCGATATCCTCTTTTTTTGTGATAATTATTCAGACTTAGCTATGTCATTGCGAGCCTGTTTATGGTGTGACAATCCTAATTTTTTTATAAATTTCCATTTACGACCTTGACAAATGACAAAAAATGTTATATTATATAGAGGCATATTATTATTATGAAAACCATAGCCCGGTTTATATAAATAGGTTAGATATGGTAGCTGGCCTGGGAAACTAGTTATTATACCCTAATTAATGATACGAAAGTATCAAATACAAAAATCAAAATATATTATGCACTTTAAATGGTGCATTCTGTACTGAATTAAAAGGAGGTTACATTAGTGAAGACATATTTGCCGAAAGTAAATGAAATAGACAAAAAATGGTACGTTATTGATGCAGCAGGTAAACCATTAGGAAGGGTTGCATCAAAGGTAGCAAGTGTTTTGAGAGGTAAGCATAAAGTTATATATACACCTCACCTAGATACAGGAGATTATGTGATAGTTGTCAATGCAGAAAAGGTAGTTCTTACTGGAAAGAAGCTTGAACAAAAATATTACAGACATCACTCAGGATATATGGGAGGACTTAAAGAAATAGTATATAAGGACTTTCTACAAAAGAAACCAGAATTAGCTATGGAATTAGCGATTAAAGGGATGTTACCAAAAAACAGACTTGGAAGAAAAATGATAAAGAAGCTTAAGATATATAGAAATGCAGAGCATGAACACCAAGCACAGCAACCAGTAGTAATGGATATTAAATAGTAAAATATTAAAAAATAACAATGCACTGAAAATTGTGCATAGTGAATTGAATAAAAGGGAGGAAATATTTTGGCTAGTAAACAATTTTATGGAACTGGAAGAAGAAAAAGTTCAGTAGCAAGAGTTTATTTAATACCTGGTAAGGGTAGTATAACAATAAATAAGACAGATATTGAAGAGTATTTTGGTCTTGATACATTAAAGGTTATTACAAGACAACCACTAGTGTCAACAAATACAGTTGAGAAATTTGACATCAAGGTAAATGTTCATGGTGGAGGTGTATCAGGTCAAGCAGGGGCGATAAGACTTGGAATAGCAAGAGCATTGCTTGAAGTTGATGCTGACTATAGAAAAGTACTTAAACAAGCAGGTTTCTTAACCAGAGATGCAAGAATGAAAGAAAGAAAGAAATACGGATTAAAGGGTGCAAGAAGAGCGCCACAATTTTCTAAGAGATAGGAATATATCAAAACAAATCTCCAGAACGTTTATGTTCTGGAGATTTGTACTTTATCTAGACTTTTATGCACAAAGTATTTTATTTTCTATTTCTTTCAGATTTAAAGTTATCGGTAAAGAAGATAAATCCTCTTTATGATTTTTTAATCTGTCCCTAAAATCAAGTATAGTTATTCCTGCCAGTTCATGAGTTTGCATACTTTTTCTTAATATAATCCCTTCAATATCTTCTTCTCCATACGATGGTATAGGATAACCAATTGTGACGTATAATATATCATCATTTTTATCAAAGTTATAATTTAACATATTTCAACATCTCCTCGTTTCCAGTTGGCCCTTTTAAAGTTTTAAAGCATTTGATAAATTTTAAGTTTTGCATTATAACACTCTTTAGATATAAATATTATAACACAATTGTAATATTTTGTCAATTTGTTAAATTCTTTCTATTTCAAATTTTCAGGATTCAGACCTTCTAGCTCAGGTAGTACAAACAGACCATCCTTTCGTATAAGCACATCATCAAAATATATTTCTCCCCCTCCATATTCAGGTGTTTGTATAAGCACTAAATCCCAATGAATATCTGATTTATTACCATTAGGGGCTTCGTCATAACAGCAGCCGGGTGTTAAATGGATAGAACCGGCTATCTTTTCATCGAATAATATTTCACACATAGGTTTTGTAACATAAGGGTTAACTCCTATCGCAAATTCGCCAACATATCTTGCACCTTCGTCAGTATCGAATATTTTATTTATTTTTTCTGTATTATTTGCAGTTGCATTTATTATCTTTCCATCCTTGAATTCTAATCGTATGTTTTCAAATTTAAATCCTTGATATTCAGACGGGGTATTATAAGATATAACCCCGTTAATTGAATTTTTTACTGGAGCTGTGAAAACTTCTCCATCTGGGAGATTTTTTTCTCCATCACATTTTATAGCTGGTATTTCTTGTATAGAAAATGAAATATCTGTATCTTTAGCTACGAGGCGAACGTTATCTGTTTTTTCCATAAGAGTTACAAGAGAGTCCATAGCTTTTGACATTTTGTCGTAGTCTAGTGTGCAAACATCATAATAAAACTTTTCAAATGCATCAAGACTCATTTCAGCCTTTTGTGCTGTAGAAGGAGAAGGATAACGAAGAACAACCCATTTCGTATTACCCACACGGATATCTTTGTGTACTCTACCAGCAATATATTTTGTGTATAAATTCATATTATCTTGCGGTACATCTGAAGTTTCATATGAATTTCCTTTAAATCTCATAGCGACGTATGCATCCATATTATTCATAACATTTGCCTGATGATTTGACTCAAGAGCCATCTGTTCTTCACTACACCCTAGCAGAAGCTCGCGGTCTATATTTTCATCTGATAGTCTTACAAAAGGAAGTCCCCCTACCTCGTAGGTTTTCTGTATTATTGCCCTTATAAGATCCTTACACTCATAAGTTGATTCTATTAATATTTTTTCACCTTTTTGTAGCTTGCATGAAAAATTGACTATAATGTCAGCAAGCTTTAAATTTTCTGCACTTATCATAATATAAAACTCCTTTCGTAATTTAGTGATTAACACTAGTTTGTATTAATTTATTATAATTATACCAAGCCGATATGTCAAGGTAAAATGAATTATTTTTGAATAAAAATAAAGTATTAGCAAATAATAGGAGTAAAGCATATTGAAAGGGGTAAGGGTATGAAGGAATATAAGGTTATTAATATAATTACGTTAAGTTTAATATTATTGATTTCAATAATTGCAGCACATATTGAAAATTTAAGCAGGGTTAATGTTGTGGCGTATACATGGGGATCTAGGGGGACTATAGTTCAGCAGATACAACAGAAGCTAAGTGAATGGGGGTATTATAAAAAGGATATAGATGGAGTTTATGGTCAAGATACTTGGTTAGCAGTAAAAACCTTTCAACAAGATAATAATATAAGGGTAGATGGAATAGTTGGAGATGCTACATTATCTAAGATGGGAATACTCTTTGGCAATATTGCATATGCAGCAAGTGGTAATACCTATACATGGGGATCTACAGGAGAAACAGTGAAAGAAATACAGAGGAAGCTAAGAAGTTGGGGATACTACTCAGGGGCAGTAGATGGAGACTATGGATATGAAACCTGGCTTGCAGTAAGAAAGTTTCAAAGTAAAAATGGACTTAAGGTAGATGGTGTTGTAGGTGGACAAACCTTGCAAAACTTAGGAATACAGACTGGAGGAAGCAGTGGAAATGTAAGTAGGGAAGTGAATCTGGTAGCGGCAGCGATAAATGGGGAGTCTAGAGGTGAACCATATGAGGGGATGGTAGCTGTGGGCGCTGTTATATTAAATAGAACGAAGAGTGGGAAATTCCCAACGACTATAGCCGGTGTTATATACCAACCAGGAGCGTTTACTGCTGTAGATGATGGACAAATAAATTTAGCTCCATCAAGACAATCTATAAATGCAGCAAAAGATGCACTAAATGGCTGGGATCCAACAGGAGGATGCATATATTACTGGAACCCTGGAACAGCTACGAGTAAGTGGATTTGGTCTAGAGATATAGTTACTAAAATAGGTAAGCATTATTTTGGAAAATAAGAGAGGAGGTACTAAAAATATGGAAGAAAAAAATAAACAAGAGGGCAAACAAGAAAAAAAGGACAACTACCTACTTAGGCTTAAGAAGAAGCTATCAGACAGGCACATATATAGCATTTTTGTAGTAATACTAGCAGTTATAATAGGTATTGCAGCATATATGTATAAGCAAAAACTAAATTATGAAAGTTATCTACAAAATACATTCCAAAGCTCTTTCTACGAGGGTGCAAAGTATATAGATGATGTAGACAATCTGCTTGCAAAGATAAAAATAACTAATAAGCCTAATCAAAGGGTAAGGATATTTACTGATTTATATAGAGAAGCCGCATCAGCTCAAAGTAATATAAGTAGACTCCCGTATAATCAATCTATAATGGCGGTGGTGCTTAAATATTTGACTCAGCTTAGTGATTTCTCGTATGCAATGCTAATAAAATCAGCAGATAATCAAGATTTGACTCCTGAAGAAATAAACAGTATGAATAATTTGGCACAATATGCAACTGTTTTATCAACGAAAATGTCACAGATAAAACAAGATATAAGTGACGGTAACAGGATAAACTGGGATGAAATACAGAAAGAAGGCGAAGCTAACCTGCAAGACGTAGGAAATGCAAATATGAAGGCTTTGACGGGCTCTATTTCAGGAGTGCAGAAGGATTTTCAAAACTATCCTTCACTCATATATGATGGACCTTTTTCAGAGCATATACAAAAGATGGAGCCCGAGTTTATAAAGAATAAAGAGTATATCAGAAAGGAAGTTGCGATTGAAATAGCAAAGGACTTTGTAGGACGAGATAAAATAGCAAGTATAGATATGATATATGTGACAAGTACAAAGCAGCCACATGTAATACCTGTGTATCGCTTTGGAATTAAAACAGCAGGTGACAAAAATTATAGCACAATTCTAGATATAACTCAACAAGGTGGCAAACCCTTATGGATGCTAAACTATAGGCAAATACCTATGACTAATGCAAAATTAGATATGAATACACTAGCAAATAAAACAAGAGATTTTTTAAACAAAATGGGTTATCCTAATATGGAAGTAAATTATTACGAGATAGTAGATAGTGCGGTTGTATTTAACTTTGCATATGTACAAAATGGGGTTACTATATATCCAGATTTAATAAAAGTAAAAACATCTCTTATAAATGGTGATATAGTAGGATTTGAATCAATGGGATATATAATGACACATAAAGAAAGGGTATTACCGACACCTAAAATAACTCCTGAAGCCGCAAAAGGCGAGGTAAACAAGACATTTCAAATAGAGAGAGTGAAATTAACACTAATACCGCTTGATTCAAAAAAGGAAGTATTATGCTATGAACTGAAAGGAAAAAATGAGGGCAAGGATTTTCTAGTGTATGTAAATGCAGTGACGGCGAAGCATGAAAAGATATTAGAGCTAATAAAAAATCAAAACGGGGTATTTACACAGTAAAAATGGACTCACCCCCAGCCCCTCTCTAAAAGAGAGGGGAGCAACATAACTTAAGTTTAATCCAACCAAGACGCTCACCCCTAACCCCTAACCCCTCTCTTCTAGAGAGGGGTTAGGGGTTAGTCCGTCTTTGTTGCTCAAACCATACAAGTAAAACGGATATATCAGCTGGTGAAACTCCGGATATACGAGATGCTTGACCTACTGAAGTAGGTTTTATTTCATTTAGTTTCTGTATTGCCTCAATTCTTAGGCTGGGTACCGTTGAGTAGTCAAAGTCGTTAGGCAAAAGTCGTCTTTCTAATTTTTTAAAATGTTCAACCTGCTCTTTTTGTTTTTGAACATAGCCTTCATATTTAAAGTGTATATTTATTTGTTCAATTATATCTTCCGTAAAATCTGGACGGGCGGTATCTATCTCTGATAGTAGCTGATAATTTAATTCAGGACGTCTAACTAAATTGGCTAGAGTTATACCAGATGCAAGTTCTGTGCTATCATGTTTTTTAAGAAATTCTTGAACTTTAGGTTTTGTTCCAACATAAGTAGACTCAAGCCTTTCGCTTTCAGTTTGTATAAGTTCTTTTTTGTGCAAAAATCTCTGATACCTTTCTTCTGATATAAGTCCTACTTGGTATCCTTTTTCTAATAAACGTAAATCGGCATTATCCTGTCTAAGTAGTAGCCTGTATTCGGCACGAGAAGTCATCATTCTGTATGGTTCTTCGGTTCCTTTGGTTATAAGGTCGTCTATTAGAACCCCTATATATGCATCAGAACGGTCGAGTATTAGGGGTTCGCGATTTTCAATTTTCATAGCTGCATTTATACCGGCAATAATACCTTGTGCAGCGGCTTCTTCATAACCAGAGCTTCCATTGATTTGACCAGATGTAAAGAGTCCGCTAATATTTTTAAGTTCAAGGGAAAGCTTTAGCTGAGTAGGATTTATACAGTCGTACTCTATAGCATAACCTATTCTCGTAACTTCACAATTTTCAAGACCAGGTACTGTCCTAAGCATTGAAATTTGAACATCTTCAGGTAGGGAGGATGACATACCTTGAACGTATATTTCATCAGTGTTCTCACCTTCTGGTTCGAGGAAAATCTGATGACGTTCTTTATCCTCGAAACGAACAATCTTAGTTTCGATAGAAGGGCAGTATCTTGGACCAGTACTTGTAATATTTCCGTTATACAGAGGTGAACGGTTTAAATTATCAAGTATAACCTTATGTGTATCAAGGTTTGTATATGTTAGATAACATGGTATCTGTTCACGTGATATATCTTTGTCATAATTTTCAAACGAAAATGGTAGTATACTCTCATCACCTGGTTGAATTTCTGTTTTTGAAAAATCTACAGAGTTCTTATTTATACGGCAAGGTGTTCCAGTTTTAAAACGACAAACTTCAATACCTAGATTTATTAAAGATTCAGTTAAATGATTTGCTGGTTGAAGTCCACTGGGACCACTGTTTACAGTATATTCTCCAGTAATACAAACTGCTTTTAGGTAAGTTCCAGTAGCAAGGATTACGCATTTGGCTTTATATATAGAATCCGTAGCAGTCCGAACGCCAGTAATTTTATTATCTTCGGTTAAAATCTCAACAACCTCGGCTTGTTTTAGCTTGAGATTAGGTGTACGCTCGATTGTTCGAGTCATTTCAAGACTATATTTTTTCTTATCTGCTTGTGCACGTAAAGAGTGTACAGCTGGACCTTTGCTTGTGTTTAACATTTTTATTTGAAGATAAGTCTTATCTATGTTTTTTCCCATTTCGCCACCAAGAGCATCTAGCTCACGAACAAGATGACCCTTACTAGTACCACCTATACTAGGGTTACAGGCCATCATGGCTACACTATCTAAATTTATGGCAAATAAAATTGTACTATGCCCGAGCCTAGCAGTAGCAAGAGCAGCCTCACATCCTGCATGACCAGCACCAACTACTATTACATCCACATTATCTGCTATATATGACATATTAGCCACCTACTTTCTAATTATTATAATACTACATAATTATACACTAAAATATAAAAAAGGTCAAATTTTATATTTTATTATCTTATTTTTTTATTTTAATGTGATATAATAAAAAAAGCCTCTATGAAGGGAGGTGAATGTTGATTGAATCCACAAATATTAGATGTAGTATACATTATAGTACTGATTGTACTTATAAAAGAACTACGTCGAAACTAAGCAAAAAAAGGAACGGTAGCACCCGTTCCTTTTTAAATGTTGTTGAATCCACTTTGTAATAATATTGTATCACATAACTAATAAAATGTCAATATCCTATAGCAGAAGATTTTACATCTTCATTATAGTGTATGCAGGTGGTCGTTTTTATATTACGAAATGTGTGGTTAAGTCATTTACTGCTTTATAACACTTTCATCCCTCTCAAATGGCTTATCAAATTCATAATGTCCTTTATATATTTCTTGTTTTTTACCTTCTATTAAGAACTGGACTTTGCCTATACCCTTTAATTCTGTAAGGGAATTTACAATCGAGTAAAGTGTCAATCTTTCAAGAGATGACCCTCCCACATGATTTGTTCTGAAATTTTCGTTAAAATCTACATAACATATACCATCTTTAATTACGATATCTTTTAGCTCTGTATCTTTAGGTATAGGTGAAACGAGAGAAATGCTATTGCTAGGCCCGCTTATCAATTCTTCTACAACTTTTTTTGCCATATTCTCATTACTTGTGACACTTACCATTCTTTTTTCTAAAAACAGATTATTTGCATCTCCATCGGCAAAATATAGTTTTATCTCTACATCGTTTTTCTTTTCTTCTTGTTTTGTTATATCAGTTACCGTATCATTTTTTGTTATACTACCAACTTTCTCTTCGTTTTTTGTCAAATTTTCATTTACCAAATATGCTGCTAAACCTATTATAACTACTGCTAATAATACTTTCAATAATTTTTTCATTTTCATACCTCCATTTTTTATATTTGAGCCTTCTCGGAAAGTCCGAGG
>MGOW01000033.1 GCA_001797255.1 Clostridiales bacterium GWE2_32_10 | reverse complement strand
TCACTTTTGTTAAAAAAACAATAGTGTTTTAACAAATTTTTATAAATTATTTTTCATACCCGGCTTCCAAACCGCTGGGGGTATCAGTTGATCTTGGACTACAGTCAATAACCCAAAATCGCGCAACATCTAACCCATGGCCTGTCCCAGAATTTTTCATATTGATTCATCTTTGATTAAATTTGACTATATTCTTATTCAATTTTAACTCATTTTCATCACCCTAATGATGTCCAAGCCTTATTCTACAAGTAGTTATCGTGTTCCAAATTACTATGTACCCTGGGGTAGGTATGGCATCCATGGTACTAGAGTTACCATAACTCAAGGCTTGTACGAACCCTTTCGGCAGCTACTACAAATTGCTTAAAAATGCTGCTCGTGGTGCTGATGTATATGCTGTACAAACAAAACTTAAACAGATGGGATTTTATAATGGGTATGTTAGTGGGATTTATGGAGTTGATACTGATCATGCGATAAATCGGTTTCAGAAGAAGAATAAACTTGCTGTGAGAAATAGGATACATATACCTGAATATAAGAAGCTAGGGTTTATTCAGTTTGAATAGTAACCCTAGCTCTGATACTTGTATAAGTAAGTTTGCAAGGCATCGCCTTTACTTTTTTATATCATTTGTTTGGTTGTTTCGAATAAATATACTAATATAGTAGGATTTATACCAATATTATTTACTCCATTTTCTGGAATCGTATTTACTACTTTAGGAGCATTTGTCTTTGTTTTAAAATCAAATATATACTTTTCATTATATACATCTTCCGCATTTTTTACAAATCGACCTTCTATACTAACGGTATATTTCTTACCCTTATATAAATTATCAGGGATAATCTGTACTTGTTTTGTATTATCTACTATTGTTTGAACTCTTATTTCATTTCCAGTATCATCATACATACTAACCTGTCATCTGTACTAATCTCCCATTATTTTTTGGCTAAAAATATGACTTATTTTTTCCATGCAAGTAATTCTTGCATCATTGCTTTTGCAGCTTCTTTTGCCACTACTGCATCTAATCCCTGCTTCCTAATAATAAAATTATGCATTCCACAAGCAATACATTTCTTCATGTACATCTCCCCCTTTTAATTATTAATTATTGTTTGTATTGTATCAAACTTTTCTACCTTTTTCAATATATTTCTATAATATTTTACTTTATACCCTTTATATTCCCACAGCCCGTACCGTCTTCCTTGTAGTTCGTACATCCATATATAAAACCTTCTTTATATCCCTCTTCTATTAAAATATGTTTTATATGTGGCTTCTTCGAATTTAACATTATAAATGATGGAAGTCTATTCCTTGAGCTTTCACCTAACAAGGTAATTATTAACTAATCACTATTTTCTTCTTTTCTTAACATAAATATATCTTTTTCTCCTAAGTTATTCGTTATTCTTTTTTCATACAATTTTAATTTTAATAAGTTTTCTTATTATTTCTCTGCTTGTTAGTATACACTTTGTTTTATTTTCTGACAATGCTTTTACCAAAAAAATAACGACATTATCTGCTTTTTTCAGTAAACAATATCGTTATTTTTCGTATATATAAGCCTAACTTTAATATATTCTCAATACTCCTATTCTTCCACATCCTCTTTATCTTCAATCACTACTGTTTCTTCATCAGTAGTAGTAGTAATGTCTTCTGCTACTTCTTCGTCCTCAGAATCACTGATATCTATAGTTTGTGTTTCCTCATCCCAATCAACATTCAATCCCATTTTTTCAGCTACAAATTTTAGTGGTATAACTGTTCTAGAATTATATGTTTCGGCTGGGACATCAAGTTCAATTTTTTCTCCATTTACATATGCTTCTCTTGAATTAATACGTAATTGTATCTTATTGCCATCTTTCATAAGTGTTACTTCATTAGTTTCTTCATTCCAGCTTACTTCAAATCCATAGGCTGTTGCTAGAGCTCTTATAGGAATTAAGGTTCTACCTTCTTTAATAATTGGAGGTGTGTCAAACTTAATTTCTTTTTCCTTTGCATACACGTTTTGATATGGTAATACTGATATATCCTTATCTTCTTCTAGCGTTGCTATAATCTCAGCTAGTTTTGTCTGTTCTTCTTCAGTATATGTATTCATTATCTTTTCTTTTAAAGCTTTTTTACTTTTAGTAAGTTCACTTCTAACTTCTAACATACTTTTATTTAAATTAGCGATTTTTAATTCCAATCTTTCTATTTTTGATTCCTTATCTGTTACTTCTAATTTTTCCATAGTTTTAAGCATATGTTTATAAGCATTCATTACTTTTCCCATTGTTTTATATCTTACTTTAACCTCTGATACTTCATTGTCAACATTTTTTATATTTTTTTCAACTTTTTCTGTATCTTCTTCAGTTTGTTTAACATCTATAGTAGATATCTCCTTAGCTGCATTCGCTGGTTTATTATCTATACTTTCTTCTACATCTTGATTTGAAGATTTAGCTAATGAGGTACTACCTACACCTAAGCAAATACTAAACATTATTAATACTGTAAGAAATTTTTTCATAATAATCTCCTCCTTTTTTGATAATAATTTTGTAGAAATTTAGTCTTTCCTAATTTTTTTATTGGCATCACCTCCCTTACTTGAGTCTAATTTACCTTTACTTTTTGTTTGTCCATTATCTTCTGTATATGATAATGATTCTTCATCATCTTTTATTTTGCTACTTCGCTTATTTTCATTATTCTTTATTTTTTCCGTATCTGTTTTTTTGGTATCTACTTCCTTTCCATTATTATCTACTTTTTTATTACTTGCTGATTTCTCCTCATCCGCTTCTTCTTTATTTATTTGTTCTTGTAAATTATTTTCTATATTTTGTTCTGATAATTTTGTTTTTTCGCTAATAATGTCTCCTGTTTCTTCAAACAATTCAATATTTTCTTTGACTTTAAAGAATTTTTTTACAGAACTATACTTTTCTATATCTACTTTACCTTTTAGTGCATATATTCCAACTGGAATATTTTTTACTATAGCTTCATCATATATATATTTTGTAGTCTCCGTTGTTGCTATATTAATATTTTGTAGTATTATATTTTCTTTTACCCTTTCTTTTATTCGAGATTTAATTTCTTCACCTGTTCCTAACTGATTTTTTTTCAAAGGTATGTTTGTAACAAGTACATACGAATCTTGAGTTTTATCAATAAATCCTTTTTCCTCTGCTTTTGTTATAATAATTTCAAATGCATTTTCAATACTTAATCCATTTAATTTCAGTTTTCCTAACATTTTTGCATCTTCATTTAAAGGCGTTGCATTAATTACTTTGTTATCTTTATCAAGGGTTAATTCAACACTTGGATTAATATCTATTACCATTATTGTATAAGCACTATAATTACTTATATTCATTTGATACTGTACAATAAATATAAGCAAAAATGAAGCTGCCATTCCAACTAATGTATAAACATTTTTCTGCTTAATTATTGACTTTTTAATAAAAATATCTTCATCTGTAAACATTATTGTTTGCCCCACTGTCATATCGCTTTTATTCTTTACACGATAAAATTGTGCATCCGATAAAATAATGCTATAGTCTTTTTTAAATTCTATAATTACACCTTTATACATTTTTACCACCCCCTAAACCTGCAAAATATATCATACTAGAAAGCTTTTCCCTGAATATTATAATTACAGCAATGATAAAGTTTCTGTGGTCTTTCATTTTCTTCTTTGTCGTATTAAATTTAGTTATCATTTCAGCCATTGGCAGTTTCTTGGTTTTATAAAGTCTATGTACAATAATATCATCTTGTGAAGCATTTTTACTAAGGAGAATTACTTCCTCTTTTGTTTTTTTATGTTTTGGAGCTTCTTCTACTAAGTCTTCAATATCTATACTAAACAATTTCAACATTCCTTTAAATTTATGTACTTCATCCTTTAAAATATCGTTTTCATCCGAAATTACTTCATATGTTTCAAATTCTTCTTTTTCTTCGAGTGGAGTTGTCTTCTGATAATGATTTTCTTTTTTTAGAAAATCTTTTACTCTACTACTTATAATAATTTCTGCAAAATTCACAAACGACCCTTTAGAACGATCATACTTATCAATAGCTTCATTAAATGCTTCTAACCCAACAATAAACTCATCACTATTTTCACAGCTTATGTATTTTCCTGTTGTTTTTGAAACATTTTTTATAATAAATGGTACATAGCTATTTATCAATTCATTTCTTTGTGGATGATTTTTATCTTTCTTACATTCCATTACTTTATGCTCAAAATCATTCATAAGAACCCTCCTTCTCTATGCCTTATTCACCATAGTATACGACATATTTATTTTTTTTTGGTACCCAATTATAAAATTTTTAAGTTTTTATTTAAAATTTACTTCCACCTCTATTCTAAGTATAGTTCTATTATTACGTCTTGTCAATATCCCTTAACCTAAAAATAAGACGCCTTTTTAAATAGCATCTTATTCTTTTCTTACATAGACATAAAGTTAATTATTAATTCTTTCTAAGATAGTCACTGCTTCTGCCCTTGTTAGATTATTAAAGGGCTTTATTGTATTATCGTTATATCCAGTCATTATATCATTCGCAATAAGCTTTTGTATCTCAGGCGAATATGTACTCTGAGTCAAATCACTAAAATATTTATCTGTCGCTTCTTCAGATAATTGAAAATAATTTGCAACTAAAAACGCTACTTCCTCTCTAGTGATAGGATAATCATATTTATTCATCAACCCTGAGCCCATAAGACCCGAATAGTCCATCTTTGATAATACATTTTTCACTTCGTAATACGCCCAATCATATTTTAATAAACCTGTATATGTATTAATACTTTCTCTTTCTTTATTTGGATCTAGTCTATTCATCATAGCTATAAATTCTTTTACCGTAACTTGACTATTTGGTTTAAATGTGTTATCTGCGTGACCGTTTACAACATTTTTCTCTATCATTCTAACTATACTACGCTCTGCCCAATGATTTTTTATATCATTAAGCTTTTCTGTTTTACTTACTAATTTTTTATAATAAATCTCATTCTCTATTAGATCATCTGTAGCTATATTGTATATGTATATTATATGCTCCCCTTCATCCTTAAAACTTATTGAATCATCAACAGAATATAGCTTATCATCTACAATTATGCAAATATAATCGTTATCAATTTCATCTTCTTTATACTTACTTTTAGGTACAAGGGTTATATACTTACTAAACGAAATATAATTATCAGTTACATAATTAGGCAACTTATTTTTTACCTCTGAGTAATAATCTGTTATCTTCCCATTTTTATCTCCAATGACAACATATGTATATACTATTTCACTATTAGACTTATATTTAAACCCTAACTCATATGTCCCAATTTCATTTAGCTTTATAATTTCTTTATCATCATCACTTGATAATCCTGATGTTGAATAGATTTCTACTTTATCTTTATTATAAGAATTACCAAATTTGTTCTTAAAAATTGTGTTAAAGACATCGCAATAATATAGTTCTTTTCCGTATTCTCCTATAACTATATTTTTAAAATATCTATTTGTCGTTACATCAGACTCTTTTGCCTTATCAATTTTTGAATCTATATTATTTGGTGCATCACCATAATATACCTTATCATCTTCAGTTATATTTACTGTGTACGTACTACTCTTATTTACTAAGAAATCTATAACTTGTACCCCCACAGTTGCAGGATATCCGTCTATTTCATAGTATGAATCTGATCTATGTTCATCATCTTCTTCTGTATATATATATCTTTTGTCTGCAAATTTATAATTTTCAGTCGAACTTACATATAGCCTATCATTTAACACATATATATATGTTATTTTAGGAGCTTCTGTATCATAAAATCTATATGTTCCTATCACTTCTTTTTTTACCACTGTACCATATAATATCTTTACAGTATATTTTATATTGGTTTCTTTTTTCAAAGTTGGTAGGGCTATCTTTTCATTTTGCCTTGCTGTGCATTTTACCATTTCGACACCCAAGTCTGAGTTTTCTATTAATACATCAAAGGTATACCTTGAAGCTGTATCTGGTAAATATAAATATAATTCCTCACTTGAAATTGCTATTTTTATATTATCCTCAATATCTTCCAAGTCTTCCCCTGTTAATATATCATCTATATCATTTATTAAATCTACAAGCTTTTCCATTAAATTTTCTTTATCTTCGTAATCAGATATTTGATTTACTCTGACTTTTAAAGCCTCCACTGCACTCTTAGTATCTACGTTTATATCACCAGTCAACAACCCTCTATAAAAGCTTATTTTACTACTAACATCACTTATAATTTCAGAATCAGTTTCCGCAAAGGATACTCTTGTACTAAAAGACACCAATATTATTAATACAATACTTAGTAACACTGATAGTTTTTTCATAATATTTGTTCCTCCTCATAATACTAATAATTTTAGCTATTTAACTTACTTTATTATACACTACTCCTTATTATATGTCAATATTTTACTTTATATTTTCAGGATAATTTCATATATTAAATACACATTCCAATTGACTTATTCCTTTTTTAATTTTATCATCTTCTTTTATTAACGCAGCATATTCAATATCTGCTGCCATTTTTTCTAAAAACTCAAGTCTTAGGTTTCCTGATGAACCTTTTAGTTTATGTGCTTGTGTTCTTATTTCGTCATAATCATGCTTTTTGAATTCTAACTTTATGTTCACTATCGAAAGTGGCAATAATCTAATAAATTCATCATATAATTCTTTCGCATCATTCTCTGCAAATTGAGTTTCTTTGATAAATTTTTTAAAACCTTCTTGAATAAGAATATTTAATGATTGACTAACTTCTTTTTCAAAATCAAATAAATATTTTTCTAATAATCCAAATAATGTGTCATAGTTAATAGGTTTCGATATGTATTCATCCATTCCAGCTTTTAAACACCGTTCTTTATCACCCTCCATTGCATTTGCCGTCATTGCTATTATTTTAGTATCATTTTTTGAAATTTCTCTTATTTTATTCGTCGCCTCATACCCATCCATTATAGGCATATTGCAATCCATCAATATAACAGGATAACGGTTAGTTTTAAAAATTTGAATAGCCTCTCTTCCATTAGTAGCCACATCATAAGGTATATTTTTCATTGTCAACATTTTGCATATAATTTTTCTATTCACCTCACTATCTTCAACAACAAGTATCTTAAGTAGCTTATCTTTTAGTTTTTTCTTTAAGAACGTCTTTGTAAATCTTACTTCAGTTTCTTTTGATACCATTTTTTCAGAGTTTATATTAAGTAACATATTCAAAATTATTTCTTCACTCATTTTTATATTAATAACATCGCATAACTCTGTTTTATCTAACTCAAATTTTTTTCTATCTGATAACCCGATTATTCTAACTTTAAATTTATCTATAATAGTTTTTAGATACTTTTCAAAGTCTGATTTATTATCCTCATAATAATTATAATTAATCAAAATTGTATCTATTTCCTTTTCATTACTACTGTTGTTTATATTAGTAATAATGTCTGCTGCCTGCTTAATATTTGTAGCATATTCTATACCTATCTTTTTATTTTCTACAAGCTTGGTTATAAACTTATAATTCAAAATATTATTATCAATTAGAATAACCCTACTTTTTATTATATTATACTCGTCCTTTTCTTCTACATCATTTACTCTTATTTGTCCCAATTTTATAGTAAAATAGAATCTGGTTCCTTTTCCAATTTCACTTTCTACGGTAATATCTCCTCCCATCATATTAATAAGATCCTTGGTAATCTTTAGACCTAATCCCGTTCCACCATACTTCCTCGTTGATGACAAATCCGCTTGAGTAAATGGTTCAAAAATAGATTTAAGATCTTTTTCTTCTATACCGATACCTGTATCACTAATTTCAAATTTCAAATAAATATTCCCATCATTTTTTGATATTAAATCTGATATTAAGCATATTTCTCCTTCATTTGTAAATTTAACAGCATTACCTAACAGATTATTTAAAACTTGTTGCAACCTAAATGAGTCCCCTATTATTTTTTTAGGTATTTCTTGGTCAACCTTTATATTAAGCCCTATCCCCTTTTGGTTAGCTTTTACTCTTATAGAGGATACGGACTTATTTATTACTTCATTTAATTCAAACTCTCTTTTCTCTATTTCAAGCTTCCCTGCTTCTATTTTAGATAGGTCTAGTATGTCATTAATTAAATATAGTAGTACTTCTGATGCCGATAAAACCTCTTGTATATATTCCTTTTGTTCTACGTCTAAACTTGTATTCTTCAAAAGTTCCAAAAAGCCCATAATACCATTCATCGGAGTTCGTATCTCATGTGACATGTTGGCTATAAATGTGGATTTCGCTGTATTTGCTGCATCTGCAAGTTCTTTTGCCTTCTTTAGTTCATTTTCAACTTCATTTCTTTTAACTGTAGCAACTATATATTCTATAAACGCTTTTAATATAGATTTTTCATCCTCTAGCCAAACTCTTTCTGTTTTATATTCATCAAAGCCTATATATCCCCAAAACTTGTCACCTATCATTATCGGCAATATAATTATAGAAAGTATATTCTGAGCCTTCAATATATCTTTCGCCATTCCTTCATTCATATTTCTAACTACACATTCAAATACATTTCCATTTTTTATAGGCTTTATAAAATCCTCTATTGCCTCAAATGGTATGTCTTGTAAACTTGGATTATCTAACTTTAGTCTACTACACTCAGAATTCCACTCTAGTTTTTGACTTGCATAACCATTTCCATCTTCGTCATAATAGTTTTTAAATAAATAAACTCTATCAATGCCTGTAGCTTGTCCTACTATAATAAAACTTTTTTCTATTGCCTTCATTAAGTCTGATTCAATTATAAGTTGATTTGCAACTTCCGCCATAGCACCTAGAAGACGTTCTTTTATACCAAGACTTTTCTGTATATTCATCTTATCTGTCACATCATGACTTATACAATAAAATATTCTTTCCTCATTCCATAATCCCCTGACTACAATTGTTTCTACTTGAAATACTTTCTTTTTTTTTGAATAGTATGATAGATAACAAAAGTCCCTCTTCCCCTCAATAATTTCCTTAAAGTGTTCTAGCACAAGTTCTCTTTCTTGTGGAAGTCTAATTTGAAGTACATTCATATCAATTATATCATCCATCGTGTATTCAAGCTTCTCTAAAGCATATTTATTCGCATATTTAATTTTCCCTTCTTCATTTAATATAATAATAAAATCCTGAATTGAGTCAATAAACTTCTTAAACTCAGCCTTACATTCTAAGCATATTTCCCCAATAAATGGCTTATGTAACATTTAATCCACATCCTCATTTTTATTTACTTTAGTATAACATTTTGTCAAAAATACTTCAATAGTATTTTTAAATTTTTTATAGAAAAAAGCCAACAATTATTTGCTGGCTTTTTTTCCTACAATGATAAACTTCTCTCAACAATCGCCTTTTAGCTGCTTATAAGCACATCAAGTTCCCCTTCATTTATTGTTTCTTTTAATAACAATGCACTAGCTATTGCTTTTAGATGATGTATATTTTGATTCATAAGCTCCTTAGTTTCCTTGTAAAGTACATTTATACTTATGATACACTCCTTCATAATATCCTTTTCAATCCCGGAATTTACATATTCATTACCTGATATAACATCTAGATTTACAAGTCCAAACTTTTCACTCATACCAAATTTTCTTATATAATCAAGCATCATTTTTGTTGCCCTTTCTATATCGTTACTTGCTCCTGTTGTTATGTTCTCATAACCAAATATAATCTCCTCCGCTACTCTTCCACTCAAGTATATCTGAATCTGTTTTCTTATATCAGCCTTTGTAGCATACATCTTGTCAGGTGGTATATTCATAGTAAAACCACCAGTCCCTTTTGTACTTGGTATTATTGTAACCTTAGAAACTTTATTCTCAGGACATATGAGCTTTGTTATAAGAGCATGCCCCGCTTCGTGATAAGCTGTTATCATCTTATCCATTTCTAGTATATGACTTTTATCCTTCTTTTCTTGCCCCGCTATTACAGAATAAAATGCTTTGTCTATATCAGCCTCTGTTATCTTTTTAGCATTCTTCTTAGCCGCATTTATAGCAGCCTCATTAAGTAGATTTTCTAACATTGCACCTGTAAAGTAAACAGTTTGTCCAGCTAGCTTTTCTAACTTTATCTTTCTTTCTAGAGGTTTATTTTTTGCATGTATTTTCAAGATCTTCTCTCTAGCATTTTTATCAGGATATCCAATCTCTATCTGTCTATCAAAGCGTCCTGGTCTAAGTATAGCTTCGTCTAAAACATCTATCCTATTTGTAGCAGCTATAACTATAATACCTTCATTTTCATTAAATCCGGACATTTCTGTAAGCAACGCATTTAATGTCTGATCTCTCTCTTCATTACCAGAATTCATCTTAGATCCTCTTTTTTTTGCAAGAGCATCTATTTCATCAATAAAAATAACTGCTTTACCTTTTCCACGTGCTTTGATAAAAAGTTCTCTTATTCGTCCTGCTCCTACCCCCACATACATCTGAACAAAATCAGATCCACTAACCGCAAAAAAAGAAACTTTTGCTTCTGTCGCTATAGCTTTTGCCATTAGAGTTTTACCTGTG
>MGOW01000032.1:11182-21898 GCA_001797255.1 Clostridiales bacterium GWE2_32_10 | reverse complement strand
TGTATCTAATGTACTGGCTGTTATAGCTAATGTGGGTGCATTTGCTTTTATGTATGGTCCAAAAGTTTCTATTTTCTCATTTTCTGCGACATCCCTCGCTATAACCCTTAGATACCATATTCCATCTTGATTTTGAGTCAATGTTGTAGAATTTCCAACTGTTGCCTCGTCTAAGCTTGCATCTTGAGTATTTCCCCATTTATATTTCCACAATTTAACACTTGAAACATTATCGCTCAATGTTAAATTTACAACTATGTCATTTTCTGAAGTTGCCCTAGTCTGTGGATTTGCGGCTACAGTGGGAGGTATTTTATCATTTATTGTACTAGGTCCTAAATACTTATATAATTCTTTTCCTGAATAAGTATACATAACATGTAAATACCACGTTCCTACAACATCCCTTACAATATGTTTTTCTACATCTTGACCTACTGTAAGGTCACTAACAATTATCCATCCATCAGCAGGCTTTTCTGTGCTAGTTGTCCACTTATATTTCAACTCTGCGCCTGTAGTCAGCGTTGTATTTACTTTTATTACAAATCCTTTTATATTTTTATTAAGATTATCATTCGTCGAATCATTTTCGAGTGTAATTACTTTAGCTGAAGTAGATCCACCCCCACTTGATCCTCCCCCACCTCCTGTATTCGTTCCAGTAGGTTGTGTTGTTGTGGGCTGTGTTGTTGTGGGTTGATTATAATTTGTGGTATCTTGATATGATGCTTGCTCTGCTATATCAGTTTTTGCAGCTTCAGTAGCCTCTTCTACAATCTGTTGCTTTACAGTCATATCAGCAATCTCTTTTTGTCTCTCTTCTTCCTTAGCTTTTATCAATTCTTCTGCTTTAGTAGTATCAATAATATCAATTTGATCTTTATTTATCTGCTCTAATTCTTCTGATGTCTTTATATCTATTTCTTGAGGGTTTTGTTTTTCCTCTTCTATTATTTCTTTTATTGCCTCTAATACAAAGACATCTAATTTTGTAGCATCTATCGTCTTAACTTCTTCTTGTCTAAAGTTCGGATTTGCATCATCTATTGCTACCTCAGTATTCTTTTCTACAATTATTTCTTCCGGTACCTTTGTTCGGTCAGTAGTACCTGTTACATCTGTAACCTTATTTGGTCTTACTACTGCTCTACCTGATAAAATAGAAAACTTTGATTTACCATCTTTACATGTTACATATAATTTTGTACCCCTCACCCCCATTATAGCCGTTGGGGTTTTTACTTCAAATTTTGAGCCTGTATTTAGTTTTTCTTTAACATTTGCCCATACACCTCCTGCCCAAAGAGTAAACGCAGTATTGTTATTTCCACCTGTTTTATTCAGTTGACTAACTAGTACCCGCGTATTTTCTGCTATTTTTATATCGCTTTCAGTTCCTATAGATAGATCTACCCATGAATTTATGCCAGTTATTACTGTATCTCCTTCTGTTAGATACATGCCTTTAAAAGCTGAGAACGTTTTCTCCCCTCCACCTTTTTTTATAGTTACTATTCCAGATATATCCATTATCTTCGCTTTTGTAAGTGTACCTGCTGCATAGGTTACACTACCAAATATTAAACATATACTAAATACAAAAATCATTATTAAAAGCAGACTTTTTTTCATAATCCCAGCCCCCTAGTATGCGAAAATAGTATTGCTTGTTTTATCATATACTATATCCTGTTTATATTTTTCATTTAGATATTTAATTCCTACCATCATTGTTGAATTCACAATTTTTATATTATCATTATCTACTTGAAATCTATACTCATTATCTTCTATTTTAACCACTGCTTCGCGTGTTTCAGATATCCATGTCACTATAGCACCTGATTGTTCAAAAAACTTTCTTACAGGAAGTAGTACTTTTGTTTCATCTGATATAACAGGTATATCCGTAATTTTACCTTTATTTAAAACTTTTCTACTTAGGTCTACAGCCTGTTCTGTTTCATTAGTTATCTCAATATCAAACACATATATACAATTATCCCATATATCCGAAACGTATAGCTTATTATTTAACTCAACTATATCTATAGGTCCACTTATACCAAAATCCTGTGTAGTCCCATCTTGAAGCTTTGTTAGTATTTTAAACTCTTTTATATTTCCTAATGTATCAATATATTTTATCTTTTTATTCCATGTATCCGCAATAACGATTGTTCCATCTGTAAGTGTTGTTATGGCCTTTGGAAATTTAAATTTCGAATATTTAGCATCCATACTTATATCGTCTGATACCCCATATTCGTTATCAGTTTCACCATAAAACACATGCCCTGCAATTGTAGTTACTTGACCATTTTCTATCTTTCTGATCGCATGATTTCCTGAGTCTACTACATAAAATACATCCCCTACAATACATATATCAGAAGGTTCATTAAATAGTGCGGTTTGCAAATCGCCATCTAAATAACCGCCTTTTTCTACATATTTGCCTGCAAATGTTGCAACTTCAAGTTTTGTAGATATCATCCTTATAATATTATTACCTGTATCTGCTATGTATATATTTCCATTCTTATCTATATCAACCCCTGTAGGTTTATTAAATTTACTAATATTATTTTTTCCATCTTTATAACCTACCTCTCCTGTACCTGCAAGAGTTGTAATCTTAGAACTCGACACAAGCCTAATCAAATTATTATTTGTATCTGTTAGTATAAATTCTCCCTTAAAATTTAATGCAATATTTCTAGGCTCATTAAATTTTGCATCTTTAAACGTTCCATCTTTAAAAGTTCCTACTGGAAGTCCCTTCTCATCTAAAAGATCTATCTTTCCTGTTACGGTAGTTACCTTAGAGTCTGTAACTTTTTTTAACATATTATTTTTAGAATCAACTATGTATAGATTATTTTCTTTATCAAAAGCTATACCATATGGATTTCTAAATATAGCCTCCGTTACACTTCCATCCTTGCTCCCATATTCCCCCTTACCTATTATACTACTTAAATACAGGTTATGCGCACTAGCAAAATTAAACTGTAATAAATAAAATAATACTGCTACTGATACTATTAATTTTATTTTCAAATATATCTCCCCCTCTCTATATACATTATAAGATATTTTTCTAAATAAATCAAACTTTTTTTAAAAATTTATATTTAAATAGTTGAAAAAATTTTTTTATATAGTATAATATATAAAATAATTACAGATTAGTATAGAAAACTTTACTAAGATGAAAGGGATGATTTTCAAGATGAATATCGGAATTTTTACGGATACCTATGATCCTCAAATTAATGGAGTGGTTATTTCTATAAAGACTTTAAAGAAGCAACTTGAGGCACGTGGACATAATGTTTTTATTTTTACAACAACAGCTCATAATTATAAACGAAATACATTAGACATTTTCAGATTACCTAGTTTACCATTTTTATTTTCTCCTCAACACAGACTAGGTCTCATTTATTCGTATAAATACTCAAAAATTGTTAAGAGCCATAATTTAGATATAATACACAACCAAACAGAGTTTTCTCTTGGTGTGTTTGCAAAGCTTGTTTCAAAAAAGCTTAATATACCAGTAATTCATACATATCATACGATGTGGGAAAATTATACGCATTATGTAACCAAAATAAAAAATGATATGATTACGCCTGCTGCAGTACGTATGTTTAGTAAACTTTTTTGTAATGCATTTGATACTGTTATTGTCCCTTCTGATAAAACACGACAAGCACTCCTAAGTTATGGAGTTACAAAACCAATAGAGATTTTACCTACTGGTATAGATTTTAGTGCTTTTAACAGTTCTAATTACACAACTTCAGATATTTCTAATCTTAGAAAACAATTTAACATATCTGAAGATGATAAAATAATCCTTTCTCTTGGACGAGTAGCTTTCGAGAAAAGCATTGATATTATTATAAAACAAATTCCAAATTTAATTAAATATATGAATAACTTTAAATTCATTATAGTAGGTGATGGTCCTGCAAAGGCTAGCCTTCAAGAACTTGTGGATGAATTAAACCTAGATGACTATATAATATTTGCAGGCAGACAGCCTTGGGAAAAAGTTGGACTTTTCTATACTACTGCCGATATCTTCGTCAGTGCATCCACTAGTGAAACCCAAGGTCTCACATTCTTAGAATCCATGGCTTCTGGCACTACTGTAATAGCAAAATACGATACCAATTTAGATGGAGTAATAAATGATAATGTTAATGGGATGTTCTTTAGAGACGATAATGAGCTAACTCATATACTTTATGATATTCTATCAAATGATGATTTTAGAAAAAGACTTGCCGAAAACGCACTTACAACAGCGAAGAATTTCTCCGCTGAAAGATTTGGGGAGCAGATGGAGCAGATATATGAGAAGGTGATAAAAAACACTGGCTAATTTTAATTTAAAATTTCTTATTGACATTTTGGTCTTCCCATGCTATAATACTATTTGTATCGTTTAAAGAACTTTGGAGAAGTACTCAAGTGGCCAAAGAGGAGCCCCTGCTAAGGGCTTAGGTCGTCTTAACAACGGCGCGAGGGTTCGAATCCCTCCTTCTCCGTAAACAGAAGTAAGATATGAGACACGCACATATAGCTCAATTGGATAGAGCGTTAGACTTCGGATCTAAGTGTTGTGGGTTCAAGTCCTACTATGTGCGAATTTTAAAGCCATATACTAGTAAACTAGTATATGGCTTTATTATGTTTACAAAGTCTCTACTTATCAACATCTATTTCGTAGAATCTTCTTTTCCGCCACTTGTAACTATGTACGTTACAATCATAAGAAGTACAAATACTCCTAGCCCATAATATATACTTTTTTGTGCTACTAGTATGCCGAGTACTCCAAAAGAGATACTTATCGCATATAGTGTTAGTACTGCATTTCTATGACTTAATCCTCTGTCAATTAATTTATGATGTATGTGTCCCCTATCAGGTGACATTATAGGTTTACCTGTTGCTATTCTTCTGCATATCGCAAATGTTGTATCAAATATAGGCAGTCCAAGTACTATAATAGGTACAATAAGTGCAGCAATCATATACCCTTTAAATAGCCCCAAAATTGATGTTATACTCAGTATAAAGCCTAGAAACAAAGCCCCAGTATCGCCCATAAATATTTTAGCTGGATTAAAATTATATGGCAAAAATCCTAGACAAGAACCTACTAATGCTATTGTTATAATGATAGCAACCTCATTACCTGCAATAATCGCAAGTATCATAAGACATATCGCAGCTATACTAGAAACTCCAGCAGCTAGTCCATCTAGTCCATCTATCAAATTTACTGCATTTGATACTCCCACTATCCATAAAATAGATATAATCATGCTTACAATATTACTATCTATTTTAACCATACCCTCAACTGCTGTTGGCCAAGATATAATATCAATCTTTACTCCACACGCGACAACTATCGTTGCTGCTAATATTTGAAAAAATAGTTTTTGCTTTGCTTTTAACGTCATAATATCATCAAAAAAACCTATTAAAAATATAATCGTCCCACCTATAATTATACCTATAACTTTCTTCATATCCAAAGAGTTTACCATGGGTGTAAATATCAAAATAGTAGCCATAAACCCTATAACTATAGCAATACCACCCATTCTAGGTGTAGGCTTTGTGTGCATATCTCTAGCCCTAGGATATGCTACTGCTCCTATTTTTATTGAAATCCATTTACTAAGTGGTGTACTCATATATGTTACTATAAATGCTGTAAATAATGCCACTAAATATAATTTTAAGTCCATATCAAAACCCCCGTTTTTGTTCTATATCTCTTATCTCATCCATTCGCCTTTCATCCTTGTCCCTATGTTCTATTTTTATCGGGACACTTAGAAAGCTGTCAACTATAGCTTTTGCCATTTCTATGCCAACTATTCTTGCACCAAATGCTATCACATTAGCATCATTATGTTCTCGTGATAGTCTAGCACTGAGAGGTTCTGAGCAAGCTGCTGCTCTCACGCCTCTTACTTTGTTCGCTACAATAGATACCCCTATGCCTGTCCCACATATAAGTACTCCAAATTCACATTCTTTAACAGCTACTTTTTCAGCTACCTTATATGCAAAGTCCGGATAATCATCTTCACTATTATATTCATATGCACCACAATCATAAAGCTCTATACCTTTGCTCTCTAAATATTTAATAATTTCTTTCTTAATTTCAAATCCTGCATGATCACTGCCTATAGCTATCAAGTTTTTCCACCACCATTTCTACATATTTTTTTATTTCTTTCGCACATTTTCTGTATATCGGTATTTCGTATCCATATGGATCTAAAATATCTAAATTATTTTTCTCACACTCTGCATATTCTTTTAAAGTATATACCTTATCACTTTCTTCTTTATATATCTTTAAAATATAATTTTTATGTTCTACTGTCATTGTAAGAATTATATCTGCCTTTGTTATGTCCTCTTTAGTTATTTGCATCGACCTATGATTTATGAGTTCTAATCCATATTCCTCTATAACCTCCTGTGCCTCTTTAGTAGCTGATCCCAGATTATAAACATTTAGTCCCCTTGAATACACAATATAATCCATATCTTTTTTCAAAATTATATCTTTAGCAAATACTTCTGCCATAGGACTTCTACATGTATTTCCTGTACAAACAAATAATATACTCATATTTACCTCCAAGTTAGATATTTTATTATTTATTCTACCTTAATTATAATAAAAAATCAAGAGAATTTAATTATTTTTTACAATCTACTTGAATTTTATTTAATTTTGTATTAAAATAACTATAATAGAATATGAATAATAAAATTTTCAGTTCTTGATTCTTGATTTTCAATTTTCCAAAGGGAGGAATTAGAATGAATATTTGGAGTATAATAGGCATTGTTTTACTAGTTATACTTATTATAGTGGGTATTTTCTTTATAATATATAAAAAATTTATTATTCCTAAAGTAAATCAATATAATGATATTATGAAACAACATAAGTCAACAATGTCAATATTTATAATTAGCAAAACAAAGGGTAAGTTAACTGACGAAAATGTTCCTAAAAGCGTAATTGATCAAATACCAAAATTTTTAAGAGGGAAAAAGTTTCCTTTAGTTAAAGCCAAAGTTGGCCCACAGATAGTTACTCTCATAGCAGATGAGAAAATCTATAATAAAATTCCCATTAAGAAATTGGTCAAAGCAGATATTGCAGGAATGTATTTAGTTGATATAAGGTAACTTATATCAGCTGGAGGTCTAGAATCCGAATTTCAACACCTGACTTCCAGAACCGAAAGGAGTCGTCTCAAATGAATAAAAAACTTATGTTATCACTCTCGTACATATTTGGTGCCCTACTTTTACTTATTAATACACCCATTATAGTTAATTTTATAATTAACAATTTTATCCAAGACCCTAACCCGGCAATTTTAGATAAGAATTTTATATCTTCTATTCAGCTATTAGTTGGTATGGGACTTACCATACTTGGGTTGTTTTTACTTATAAAACTTCTTGATTATAAAGATACTAAAAAAACAAAGCAAGGTACATCTTACATGGCAGAGGTTGAAGAGCTTAAATCTTTGCTTGGAGATGATGGGTTTGTTATAGCAAAAGATATAAAACTAGCTCTTAAAACAAGCTATGAACACGTTGCAATAATAGGTCCTACAGGATGCGGCAAATCATCAAGCTTTTTCATGCCTAATCTGCTTGAGCTAAACGGAGAGGTATCAGCAGTTGTTAGTGATCCTAAGGGTGAACTGCACGACCAAACAAAAGAACATTTAGAAACCCTAGGATACAATATTATAAAACTCGAACCTTTTGATGCTTTTATGCGTTATAATCCTATTTTAATAGCCGAGGATGACACTGAGCTTAAAGAAATAGCACAGTTAATAATGATAAACGGTAATAAAAGCTATGAGCTTGGTACAGGTGGCTCAAGTGGAAATACAGAATGGCTATCGATGTCTGAGCCGCTCCTTGCCGCTGCTCTTATATACGTTAAAAGAAAAGGTAAACGAAAAGATATGAAAGAAGTAAAAGATATAGTTATCAATAAAGATTTCAACGAAATGATGAAAACATTTTCAGAGGTACCTGAAGCAATGCAAGAATTTATGATGTTTGCACAATCAAAAGGTGCTGAAAAAACAATGTCAGGTATTAAGGTGACACTTGCAAATGCACTAAAGCTTTTCAATGATAAAAAAATGCAAGTATTTGTAGAAACCCCTTATAAAAAGGTCGACGAGGATGGTGTGATAAAACTTGTCCCACAAGTACAATTTTTATTTCATCCTAAAATTTTACGTGATATACCAACTGTGCTTTTTATATGCGTGCCTGAAAGAAAGTCACAGTTCGCAATGCCACTTATGTCGGTTTTTTACTCACAGCTACTTAATAAATGTATGGACTATTCTGATTATAAATCGGTACCTGTATTATTTATGCTAGATGAGTTTGCAAACATAGGTACTTTACCAAATTTTGCAAACGTGGTTTCTACTGCACGAAGTAGGCAAATAGGTATATCAGTAGGATTACAAGGCATGGAACAACTAAAACAAAATTATGGTCAAGAAACTGCATATAACATACTTAACAATATGAAAACTAAAGTTTTCTATTCTGGATTAACTGGTGCTTCTGCTGACTATGTATCACAGCTTGCCGGATATACGACTATTCAAACCGAAAGTATAACTTCCCAAAAGGGTGTAGATGGTAAGAAAAATGACAGCAAAAGCGTTTCTGATCAACGCCGCGAGCTTCTTACCCCTGATGAAATCAGACGTTTGCCTGATAATGAAGTACTAATAATAGCACATAATAAAAATATAGTAAAAGGAAAGAAAAACTCATATTACGAACAAAAAAAATACATATCAATATTAAAAGCGAGCTCAAACAATAACTAAATAAAATTTCTGCCTTACGCCTGCAAAAACACGCGTAAGGCATTTTTATAGAAAATCTTTTCAATCTCGTCATACGTAAATCCAACATTTTCTAAATAATCCGATAGCTTGTTCATCTCCCCAATATCATTTATAGGCATGTTGTATTCATCTGAGTTAAATCCATCAAAATCAGTTCCTATTGAAAGTACATCTATTCCACCTATGTTTCTTATATGTTTAATATGTTCCACTATTTTTTCAAGTGTGACAGTGCCGTTCATATTTAAAAAAGGGGGATATAAATTTATACCTATGACTCCGCCCTTGTTAGCTATTATTTTTATCATATCATCCTTTAAATTTCTACCATTGCTACAAAGTGCCCTTGAGTTAGAATGAGAGGCAACAAATGGTTTTGTTGATATTTCTACAACATCATAAAACCCCATATCAGAAAGATGTGATACATCTATTATTACACCCATTTTATTTAGTCGCCTAACAACTTCACGTCCAAACTCTGTCAAGCCTATATTTTGATATATAAAATTCGTGCTTGGATAGCCAATACAATTTGGATGATTCCATGTAAGAGTTATAAGCCTAATCCCTTCGTTGTAAAGTTTATCTAATCTCCCCATATCTCCTGATATTATTCCTCCATCCTCTATTGTCAAAATCCCTGATATTTTATTATTTTTTATAATCTCGTCATAACTACTAACTAAGCTTATATCACTACTCCTTGCTATTTCAAGCTTTATCCTCTGCAAAATCTCCATATATTTTTGATATAACTTATTATAATCATAACTCACATTTTCAAGCTCATAAAATATTGCAAAAAACTGTGCTAACGAATCCACCTTCAAAAGCTTTTCAACACTAACCTTTAAATTATTTTTCTCAAGGCTTATTTCCTCATCCTTACTAACATACATTTTATAAGCCGTGTCACAGTGCAAATCTATCAGTTTCATAAAAAAATCACCCCTTATGATATATTTTATTATAAGGGATATAAATATATGAATAAAAATTCTATTTGTCCTCCCTTACAAACATAAACGCTTCTAACCTTCGGAAGCCATCCTTTCATGCATTAATGGCATTACCACCAACCCTACAACTTCCATATAATCTAACGTTTTACTACAAATATATATAAATATTAATGTCAATGCGTATATTATAAGCCTATTTGCTGATCTTGGTATTCTCCCACTCGATTCCTTTTCCGAAAAGCCTAGAATAACTAACACAGGGTATGTTATCACTACTGGAACTATCCACATTTTTTCTAAAACATATCCTAGTTTGAGCTTTTGTTTTAAATATATAACTTCCCGTTTATACTCATATTTTAATGTTATGAGAAGTAATATACCTTCTAGCAAGTGAAGAACTCCTACTATTCCTATTATCCAAATAATATCTATATCCATTTTAGGAAAACACAATGCCATTATCCCTAACATACTCCCTGTATACGCTAAACATACATACCTTTTATTTAAATAAGCAAACAATAAGGTTATAGGTATTAACAACAAAAAGTATTTGTTTGCTACTAACTCCAAGCCTAAGAGTGAGACTATGTAACTCATAAAAACTCCAGCTACAAAGACTAATATACTCTCTAAAACAAATATAAAAAAATTAGTAGTCTTTCTATACATCAGCATGTACAGAAAAACTACTAATATTATATACACTGGAGTTATCTTAAGTATTTCATCATTAACAAGAACTATTTGATTTAACACGTTTTAAAACCTCCACT
>MGOW01000032.1:0-11044 GCA_001797255.1 Clostridiales bacterium GWE2_32_10 | reverse complement strand
ACCCTATCTGGAGTATAGTATTTTGATACAGTCACTTTTATAGCGCTTCCATCCGGAAGTGGTAATATTTTTTGTACTACACCTTTTCCAAATGTTTTAGTACCTACTAAGTTGCCCACTCCATGTGCTTTTATAGCTCCTGCTAGAACTTCAGATGCGCTGGCACTGTTTTCATTAACAAGAACCGCTAAAGGCATATGGAGCGCATTATCATCTGATTCAAATCTTTCACCTTTACCATTCTTATTCTCTGTATACATTATAAGCCCCTTAGGCAAAATAGCATCTGCTATGTGTATAACTGTTTGCAAAGCACCACCTGGGTTATTTCTAAGATCTATTATCAATGATTTTATTTTTTTATCTCTTAAACTCTTCAAAGCATTATCAAATTGAGATATTGTTATTTCATCAAATGAAAGTAGCTGTATATATCCTATATCATTTGTTAAAACTTTATATTTTACAGTAGGTATTTCAACATTTTCACGAGTTAAATCTATATCAAGGGTTTCTGTTTGTCTTAATATACTCAGTTTAAGTTTTGTACCTGCTTTTCCTTTTATTTTTTGAATAATTGTTTCAGCTGGAATTAATGTAACATCCTCACCATTTACCTTTACTATTTTGTCACCTATCTTCAATCCTGCTTTTGCTCCTGGTGCACCATCGAAAATGTTAGTAATAGTAAGCAATCTACTATCTGTATCCAGTTCTACCATAACACCTATCCCTGCATAATGTCCTGACATTTGTTCCGAGAACTTAGCTATTTCAGCTTTTGTAAAATAGCTAGTATATGGGTCACCAACACCATATAGCATTCCTTTATACATACCTTCTTCTATTTTATCCTGATCTAATTTGTCTACATAACTTTCTTTTAAATATCTATTTATAAGGTTTATCTTCTGTTGTGAATCCATAGTTTCCATAGGTGTTATATCATCTGTTTTTACTATTTTATCTATACCACTTATAACAATTACTAACATAAATCCTGTCAAAAAACCTATTATATAATTATAATATATTTCTTTTTTCAGCTTTTTCCTAAAGTCTCGTTCCTGTGTTGTTTCCTCTTTTTTTACTACTTCTTCATTTTCTTCTTTCATAGTAACCTCCAAATTATTTATAGTTTATGTATATTCTATATCTATTACACATTTTAAAATATATGCAAAATAATGTACTTATATCTAGCCATGTAATATTATTTAAAATACCCCATTGGATTTACTGGTGTACCATTTACTCTGACCTCAAAGTGGCAATGCGGCCCAGTAGAATATCCTGTACTACCTGCCTTAGCTATTTGGGTACCTTTTTTTACTTCATCCCCTTTGTTTACTGAAAGCTCTGAATTATGACCATACAATGTTGTTATACCACTACCATGATTTATTATAACAGTATATCCATATCCAGTTATGTAAGATGCCGAAAGTACAGTTCCATCAGCTGCTGCAGCTATTTTGCTACCTGTAGCTGCTGGTATATCTACCCCTGTATGTAGTTTCTTTTCTTTGCTTATAGGATGTATTCTGTAACCAAAGGGCGAGCTTATTCGGTAGTTATTCGGTACCGGCCATGTAAACTTTCCTCCTACATACTTTTTGGTACTTCCTTTTAACTGTTGTTGTATTTTTAATTCTAACTTCTTAGACTGTTTTTCCAAATCATTTAGTTCTTGTATATATTGTTTTTCATCTTCAGTAAGATCTACTAGTACCTCTCCCTTTTTTTCTTTAGTTTGTTCTATTGCGTGTTTTTTATTTAATTGTTCTGTTTTTAATAATTGTACAGCTAGCTTTGATTTTTCTATTTCTTTTTTAGATTCATCTATCTCTGATACATTTTGAACTAACTTATTAACTAACGTTTTATCATAATCTACAATCTGATTTATATAATATGACCTATTATACAACTGATTAAAATCTTTCGACTTAAGTAATAATTCAATATATGTTGTTTTTGGTGTTTCATACATATAACGAATTCTTTGCTTCAATTTTTCCTTTTGATCCTCTGTAGCATTAACAGCTTTTTTTAGCTTTAACTCCGCAAGACTTAGTTTTTCTTGTTCAATTCTTAATGACTCATTTATATTGTCTAATTCACCATTTACAACTTCTAAATCTTCTTCCAAGTTTTGTATTTGATCCATAACATTGTCTTTTTTATCTCTAGTTTGCTCTAATTTATTTTGTGTGTTTTTAATATTAGCATCCACACTATTTTTCTGAGACGTATAATTTGCAGCGATAACAACAGAGTTAAACATTATAATAATCACCATCGAAAAACTTATCAATTTTAAAATCCTAAACATACTTTCCATAATCAAATCCTCCTATTTTTTATTTTTAAATACTGCCTGTCACCCTTTACGCCCTCAAGTGTCTTCGTATTATTATCATGCTACCTACAATACCCATTCCAAGTCCTAGTATTAATGCTATTGGAACTAATTCTTGATACACATCCATTATTGGCATAAAATCTATCAATTTTTCAGAGTCTATTGAAACAGCTTGGTTAAATATATTTACAAAAAAGTTATATGCAAAGAATAATATTATTAGGGGTATTATCGTTCCGAAAAAACCGATAAACAGTCCTTCTATAATGAATGGCCACCTCACAAACCAATCTGTTGCACCAATATACTTCATTATTTTTATCTCATTTCTTCTGATATATACTGTGAGTTGTATCGTGTTACCTATTAGTATTACACCAACTACAACGAGAATACTTATTATTGCAATACTCGTAGCCTGTATAAAATTCTTTAGATCTATAAGTAGCTTCATTGCTTCTCTTGGTGTATTTATTTTCACTATTTGCTCCATTTGTGACAATACATCTATTACACTTTGTTCATCTTTATTATTTCGAAGTTTTATTTCAAAGGATGCCCTAAGTGCACCTACCAAATCAGATGCTAATTCTTCCGGAAGTCCTGTTTCAGCTACAAATCTTTTTAAAGCCTCATCCTTTGATATGTAATCTATAGATTCAATCTCAGAATTCTTTAAAACTATTCCTTTAAATGCACTTACCTCATCTTCTGTCATCTTCTCATCTAGAAAAACTGTTATATTAATATCTGTTTCTATATTTTCTACATTAAATTCTATATTCTTCATTGTAAGAAAAGCTATCCCTAGCATAAGTATACACACTGCCGTAGTTGCTATAGATGCAAATGCCATCGATTTATTTTTAAATACCCCTTCAAAACCTTCCCCTATAAAATGATTAAACGATGTTAATTTCATTCTCTATACCCACCTTTGATTACATCTCTTATAATTTTCCCAGCCTCAATCTGGATTACCCTCTTTTGCATGCTATTTACTATTTCCTGATTATGTGTAACTACTATAACAGTTGTACCGCTTCTATTTATTTCCTCTAATACCTTTATTATATCCCAAGAAGTTTTCGGGTCTAGGTTTCCTGTAGGCTCGTCTGCAAGTAATATACTAGGATTATTCAAAATAGCTCTTGCAATTACCGTTCTTTGCTTTTCTCCTCCTGATAATTGTTTAGGATAGCATCTTGCCTTTCCCTCTAAACCTACAGCAGATAGTATATTCGGTACTGTTCTTCGTATTGTTTTAGCTGGTTGTTCTATTACCTTCATCGCAAAAGCAACATTTTCAAAAACAGTCTTATTTTCAAATAATCTAAAATCTTGAAACACAACCCCTATATTACGCCTAAGGTAGGGTATTTGTTCTTTATTCATTCTAGTCAAATTCTTATCCCCTATTACGATAGCCCCACTTGATGGTTCTATCTCTTTCAAAAGCAGCCTAATCAATGTAGACTTACCAGAACCTGTATTACCTACTACAAATACAAACTCTCCCTCATTTATTCTCAAATCTATATTCTTAAGCCCAACAACACCATTTTCATATATCTTAGTAACATTATCTAATATTATCAACTCCAACCCTCCAGTTTTCAGATTATATCTATTTTTTTATAAATACTTATTACATTATTATTTGTCATTTATTTTGTTATACTTCTATTTTACTAGAAAAATGTTAAAAAGTCAAACTTGTTTTTGCAAATTTGACTTTTTTATTAGTTTTTTTAAAATTAGTTTTTATACAATAAAAAAATATTCCCCAAAATGCCGTTCTCTTGATTTTGACCCTAGCTCTCTGCCAGGTGGGTGTCTGTATTAAAGTTTCTACCTTCCACTGCCTATAAAATAGGAATTAGCTTGTGGCCCGGTATCTGCTTTAATGCTGCAAACTCCCTTTAAAACTTTGTAGGTTCAAAATACTTGAGTCTTCGTACATCCTAGGAAATATTTATTATTAGTTTATTCCTTTTTCTAAAAATTATTATACCATACTTTTTTATATTTGCAAATACAAATTAGTTAATAAATAATTACGTTTTGATTACAATCAAATATACTTTCGTCATTTTAATATTTTTATTGTTTTTATTTGACTTTTTTCGATTTTAAAATTATAATTATAAATAATATAGCAATAAATAATAAGTAACAAAACTGGAGGTGTTTTATATGTCTAATGTTGGGGCATTTTTTGATATTGATGGGACTCTATATAGGGAAAATCTACAAACCGAGTTATTTAAGAAACTTATTAGATGTGGAATAATAAATCATTCTGAATGGTATAGTAGTCTAGAAGAATATTATACCAAATGGGATAATAGACTAGGTGAATATGAAGATTACCTAAAGCATATGAGCGAAATATATTGTAAATCAATAAAAGGGCTGAGTTTAAATGTGCTTAGATTTATAGCAAAACAAGTTATTGAGGAAAAAGGTGGACGAGTTTATACTTATACTAAAAATCAAATTCTTTGGCATAAAAAACAGAGCCACAAGATTATAACAATATCAGGTAGCCCAATAGAACTTGTTGAACAGATTTCAAAGAAATATGAATTTGATATTTATAGAGGAACTGTATATACAACTGAGGATGAAAATTATACTGGTGAGCTTGAGCCTTTATGGGATACAACTCATAAACAAATCGCCCTTAACGAGATAGTTGAAACCTATAAGCTTGATTTGGGGAAGTGCTATGCTTATGGCGACACTAATGGCGATTTATCCATGTTTACCAAGGTGGGTCATCCTACGTGTATTAATCCTACAAAAGAGCTTCTAAACAATATCAAATCAAACCCTGATTTAAAACAAAAAATGAATATTATTATCGAAAGAAAAGATGTTATATATAAAATCAATCTAGATTCAATTGATTTTATATAATCTCCTTAAGGAATAACAGAAATATAAAATGCTATTCTTTTGATACTTATTAATTTTTATATAATTAGTAAGTTATATTTTAGTTATTCCTAAACTCGCTCTAAATTAGCGAATTTGCTCATAAGTTTTTTAGTCCCAACTGTCTCAAAGTTTATCGTCAACTCATAATCCGCTCCTGCGGGTCTTACCCCCTCTATTATTCCAAAACCAAATTTCACATGACTTACTTTGTCACCTGATTCAAAGCTCATGGCTACTTTAGATGGAGTAACTAAATTATTATAATTTGATACTGAAAATGTTGTGTGCTTTTTAAGCCCATCACTTAACTTGCTTATTACTTTAATTTTCGCACTATTTTCAGCCTTGCGTTTGATAGTCAAGTCTTTTTTATATTTTTCAGGAATTTCTTCGATAAATCTAGAAGGTGCATTATACACAATTCTTCCAAATTGTTTTCTTGCATTCGCATAAGTTATGTACAATCTTTTTCTAGCACGAGTTATACCCACATAGCATATTCGTCTTTCCTCTTCACGTTCATCCTCATCCACACTATTTAAAGTCATATAGCTTGGAAATACTCCTTCCTCAACTCCCGCAATAAATACTTGTGGGAATTCAAGTCCTTTTGCGCTATGTAGAGTCATTAGCTTTACAGTGTTGTTTTGTTCCTCATAATTATCTATGTCTGCTACAAGCGAAACTTCCTCAAGGAAGTTTTCCAGCGTGCCATCCTCTCTTGTTTCATCATACTCCTGTGCTTTTGCGATGAATTGATATATATTCTCTACTCTATCCCTTGCTTCCTCTGTTGTCTCAAGCTTTAGGGTTTGCATATATGTAGATTTTTCAAGTATCTGTTCAACTATTTCTGTTATTTTTTTATTTCTTAAGTCTGATTTTATTTCTTCTAGCATATCTACAAATGCCTGGAACTTGAATGCTACACTTTTTAGTTCATAAACTTCATTTATCGTTAGCATAGCCTCATACATAGTCTTATTTTCTTGAGCTGCATACGCTGCAAGCCTGTCCATGCTAGTTTCCCCTATCCCTCTTCTAGGAACGTTTATAATCCTCTCTAATGATAAAGTATCTCTAGTATTTACAAGCAGCTTTAGATATGCTAAAATATCCTTTATTTCCTTCCTAGCATAAAATTTAACACCACCATATAATTGGTATGGTATATTTTTATTTATAAATAGTTCCTCTATTACACGTGATTGTGCATTTGTTCTATAAAGTACTGCAAAACTATTATAGTCTTCATTACCACTTTCTACTTCTTTTACTATAGTACTCGCTATAAACATCGACTCATCTCTATCATCATATGCGTTATATATGCATATTTGTTCACCTTCTTCATTTTGTGTCCATAGATTTTTTTCTTTTCGATTAATATTGTTTTTTATTACTTCATTTGCAGTTTCAAGTATAGTTTTTGTACACCTATAATTTTCTTCAAGTTTTATTATTTTAGCTTCTTTATATTTTTTCTCAAAATCCAATATATTTCTTATATTAGCTCCTCGCCATTTATATATACTCTGGTCAGGGTCACCTACTACACATACGTTTCTATGCTTACTAGCTAAAAGTTCTACTAACATAAATTGTGAGTTATTTGTATCTTGATATTCATCAACTAATATATACTTAAACCTCTCCCCATAATACTCTCTTACATCCGAACACTCCTTTAAAATCTGTATTGTTTTAAATATTAGGTCATCAAAATCTAAGCTATTATTTTTCTCTAGCTTCTCTTGATACATTTTATATATAGTAGAATAGTTTGTACCTGTAAAATCCCCCAACATTTGTGCTTCATATTGAGCAGGTGATATAAAATCATTTTTTTGAGAACTGATTATACTTAAAGTCTTTTTTGTAGGATAAAACTTCTCATCAAGTCCTAAATCCTTTGTTATTTGTCCAACTAGCTTTTTCTGATCTTCGGCATCATATATGCTAAATTGGTTGCTATAGCCCATTCTATGTATTGTTTTTCTAAGTATCCTTACGCACATTGAGTGAAAGGTACTAACCCATATATCCTTTGCACCGCTACCTACAATCTTTTCCACTCTTTCTTTCATCTCACTTGCAGCCTTATTAGTAAATGTAATAGCCAAAATACTATAAGGTGCTACCTTCATCTCATGCACAAGATATGCTATCCTATGTGTCAAAACCTTTGTCTTTCCACTCCCAGCACCAGCCAATATAAGTACTGCTCCCTCTGTAGTAAGTACTGCCTCTTTTTGTTTATCATTAAGTCCCTCTATTAAATTCATAATTCATTCTCCATTCTTTTAATTAAATTTTTTATAGCTGTTCAGACCTACCGCTGTCATTGCGAGATTGTTCATAAACCACAACTTGATTCCTTCCCTGTTCTTTCGCCTTATATAAAGCTTTATCTGCAAGCCCTATCAATCCGTTCATTTCATTACTCATTTTTGGAAATTCAGTTATACCAAAACTTACAGTCACGTTAGTTAATATTCCAGTATCAGTATACAATTTCATTTTTGATATACCTTCACGAATAGCTTCAATCTGCTTAAACGCCATATCTGATGTTAAATTTGGAATATGTATTATAAATTCTTCTCCTCCATATCTATATACTGTATCTATCTCCCTAATATTTTTCTTTACGTATTGAGCAACAGCCATTAGAACTTTATCTCCATGTAAATGTCCATATGTATCATTAAAAACCTTAAAGTGATCTATATCAAACATTACTATTGAAAAAACACCTGTTTTTTCTGTAAATATTTGTATTTGCTTTTTTAAATGTAAATTTAGGTAATATCTATTATATATCTTTGTAAGTCCATCCATATTAGAGCTATCAATAATTTGCTTGAAATATAATAAGTTTTGTAGTATCACTGTTATATTATCTATAACCACTTGAAAAAACTCATATTCTAAATCTTCTAATTTATTAGAAGTATTTTCTATCAGAAGTCCTCCTAAAACTTGTTCAAGAATAAGTGGTATAAAAATCATATGGACAATCTTTCTATCCTCTGCTGTTTTATATTGTAACACATCTTCTGACTTAAGTATATAAGCGTCTATATCTTCCCCAGTAAAAAACTTTTCATGATATATATTATTTACAAATTCCTCTATACCCTCTTTATATTCGTTCTGGGCATTAGTATAACAAAGATTCAATCGCCCTGCATTATATAAAAAGATACTACAATAATCAAGGTTATAATATTTTGCTAGAATATCAGATATTATTTTAGTAGCTTCAGCCAAATCTCTAGTCTTAAAGGCAACTTTATTTATTTTTTGCAAAATATCACTTTCCCTAGAATAATCAAACTCTACCACCTGAGTTCGAGGATTGGCTTTATTTTTATTCTTATTTAAAAATTCGAACATAACTTCACCCCCGTATAAATTAAAAATCATTTACTAATTATATCATACTTTTATAATTATGCCAAATATTTTTTAATATTTAACCTTTATATAAGCCTATATCTATTTTTTCTACTAGTATCTATATTTAAAATCATTCCCAAAGCTATCATGTTGGTAATAAGTGAACTTCCACCGTAGCTTATTAAAGGTAGTGGCATACCTGTATTAGGTAAAATACCACTGACTACACCTATGTTTACAAATGCTTGAAATGCAAACATTGCGGCAACCCCTATTATAAGAAATTTTTTGAATTTATCTGTCATTCCTATAGATATATTTACTATTTTATAAATCAGTGCCATATACGCAATAATTATAATCATACACATCAAAAACCCCGATTCTTCCGCTATTATAGAAAATATAAAATCCGTATGTGGTTCTGGTAAATATTCTGCCTTGTTTAAATTACCTTGATATATGCCTTTACCCGAAAATCTTCCTGAACCTATTGCTTCGACAGACTTTCTAGTTTGGTATGCCTCTTCTTTTTGATACTTACCTGGTTCAAAAAGAGCTAGAATCCTCTTTGCTTGGTATTCTTTTAAAAATATCGGATTTTCTTGTTTGGCATCTAATTCAATCGCTACAAGCATAATAACTAATAAAACTACACCGCCTATTATGTATTTATAATCTATTTTGGCAATAAACACTTGTGCCGCAAATATAGCTATAAATATAATTCCTGTAGATAATGATGGTTGCACAATAATAAGAATAATAGGTATAAAAAGTAATATCATATTTATAGCTAAAACCCATATTTTATTTATACTTTCCGCACTCTTACTCAAGAAAACAGCAAAACAAAAAATCATAATCACCTTCGCAAACTCAGATGGCTGAAGCCTAAAACCTACTATCTCAATCCATCTTTCAGCCCCTTTTGCCGTTGCACCCACGAACAGGACAAACACAAGTAAAGCTATATTCACAATATATAGTACTATTGCTCCGAAAACCCTAAAATTTTCATCAAACTGACTAAAATCATACAACACAATCAAAATCATAATAGCAAATCCTATCACAAACCATAAACCCTGCTTAATAACATATGAATAATCCCCTGTTATATTAGCTCTAGTAGCACTTGCTATTGCAATTATCCCTATCCCAAACAGCAAAAACATCAAGCCCAATATAGTTTTATCTATATACTTAATCCTTTGAAACACCAATTAATCTACCCCCTTTAGATAACAAATTACAAAAACCCAATACATCCCTAAACTATATTTTACGCTATATTTAAGTTAATTACAAGATAAATTTTTAAAAAAATTATTTATTGTAGTTTTTACTTTATCTCCCTTCTATTTATTATAACAAATTATATCAAGTAGTCAAGATTTAATTTATAACACAAAAATAGAGCACATATCTTTTACACTTATGCTCTTCTCATTATTATTGCACCGTAAGGGATTTGAACCCCCAACCGCCCGGTTCGTAGCCGAGTACTCTATCCAATTGAGCTAACGGTACTTATTATTTTCTTCTTGCACTTCTACCCTCACCCTACAGCAAAAATAAATAAAATTGCAATATAAAAGTCAGGTACCAATAGTCATGATTTTGACTGCTGATACCTGACTTTTGATATCTAGATTGCCGAAGACCGGAATCGAACCGGTACGGGATTTAACTCCCGCAGGATTTTAAGTCCTGTGCGTCTGCCAGTTCCGCCACTTCGGCAGATTTTTTAGTATGGGCCTTCAGGGACTCGAACCCCGGACCATCCGGTTATGAGCCGGACGCTCTAACCAACTGAGCTAAAAGCCCTAATACAAAAGCCGACGATCGGAGTTGAACCGATAACCTGCTGATTACAAGTCAGCTGCTCTGCCAATTGAGCCACGTCGGCAAAAAAATTAATTTTAATTTTTTCAGATGTCACACATAAAATATTGTCTGACTTCTAGTATGGGCACAACAGGGCTCGAACCTGTGACCCCCTGCTTGTAAGGCAGGTGCTCTCCCAGCTGAGCTATGCGCCCTGGGAATATTGCAAATTATATATGTAGTATTATACTATATTATATAAATTATTGCAAGTACTTTTTAAATTATTTTACTTATTTTTACGACCCTGAAGGGGCTCGAACCCACGACCTCTGCCGTGACAGGGCAGCGCTCTAACCAACTGAGCTACAGGGCCATATATAGATCCAATCATAAAACTAAATAATGTAAGAGTGTTTTTACTTCATCGTCTTGGTCAAACTTTCGACCTATTAGTATTAGTCAGCTTAACATATTACTATGCTTACACCTCTAACCTATCTA
>MGOW01000031.1:7433-14205 GCA_001797255.1 Clostridiales bacterium GWE2_32_10 | reverse complement strand
ACTTAATACTGTTTTTGTCAATATATTTTTGTAATATTTTTACATTTATTTCATTTTTTTTAAAACTTGACAAATATGTATTTATATAGTAAAATATAGAATATAAACTTAGTTCCCCTCTCCCTCGAAAAGGGAGAGGGCAGGGTGAGGGTTACATACACATATCGACATCGGAGGTGCCACTATGATCAATGATTTAACTATAAATAAACTTATTATATTATATATTTTAACCAAAACAAATGCTCCTATGGATAACTCAGATTTGGTTGATTTTATGCTTCAAAATGATTATTCAGACTATTTTAATATCCAAAAATACCTTGGCGATTTGCTGAATTCAAAATTTATACATAAAATAAATCAGAAACGGAAATCTTATTATATGATTACTCCTGAAGGTGCTAACGCTCTTGAATATTTCACAAATAGAATCCCTAAAGACTATATAGACGTAATGAATACTTTTTGTGCAAAATTTATTAATGATTATGAAGAAGTTATTTTATATAACTCTAATATTTATGAATATGCAAGTGAAAAATACCAACTTAACTGCTCTATAACGCAAAACAACACTGAAGTATTAAACATTAAATTTTCCGACCTCTCTAAAGAGAAAGCGGAGAATATGTGTGAATGCTGGAAGAACAATGCTACTTTGATACATGAATACCTAAAAGAAAAGCTGGAGTATTAAATCCAGCTTTTTATTGTTACCCTATTTCTTCATACTTCAAATACATCTCCATCATCTGCAATCTTAATATATTTTACCTCTTGACTTCTGACATCGTCACACATATGAGTAGCTATAATTTCGCATTTTTCTTTATACTTAGCCCCAAGTTCTTCTGCTTCCTCTAATCCTACGTGCATATCGTGTTTTTGTATAAAGGATACATCCATTACTGTCTTTTCAGTTTTATTTAGTATAGCAATAATTCCATCACATAACCTTGCGTCTCCAGTATATCCAAAAGATTTACCATCTTTTCTTATGATATAACCTAATGTTTTAAGACTATCTGTATGCTCAACCTTTACTGCTTTAATTTTATATCCTTCTAGTTCTATCTCCTCATCCCTATCTATCTCAATTATATTCAACATAGTATTTTGGGCAAGCTTTTCGTAAGTTTCTTCTTCGTATCCTCTAAGAAATAAATCTTTTATTTTATATGATTCACCTCTAGGTGCAACTACATGTAGAGGTGCTTCTCTTTTTCTAATAAGCCCCTGCTCAAATAATAAAAATGGCATATCAAAATAATGATCCCCGTGAAAATGTGTTAGTAGCACTACATCTATATTCTCAGGTTTATTGCCAAGTCTTCTAATTTGCTTCATAGCCCCATTAGGTACATCTATTAATATCTTATCATCAATCAAAGCACTCGCACTAAATCTAGTTGCTAGTATAGCACCAGTCCCAATCATTTTTACTATCATGTATAAACCCCCCTTAATTTATATACTCTATGTCAATATTTTAGTAAGTCACATATTCCACTCATTTTTCCATTCATAACCCTTCAAATTATAATATTCCTTTAATTTTGACTTAACTTCTTTTAATAGTGGTTTTAGCTCTTTAAAGTTTTCCACGCTCTTATCACAATATACAGCTGTATGTTCAAAGTTAATTATTTCTCCACCTCTGTCAATCATATGTAAAGTAGTTTCTATTTTATCTAATGCTTTAACGTATTTTGATTCCCTTGACTCTTGATTTTCATACTCAAGCCATAAATCATAGATATATTGTTTACCATATTCAATAACCAAATTACTAATAACGTTATCTTCAATCAAATGCTTTTGCTCTTTAGATATTTTCCCTGCCTTTACATCATAAGCATCAATATCTGTATCATCTTTATATTCGCACAAATCATGAACAAGTGCAATTTTTATAGCACTAACAATATTTATATCTATTTTTAAGTCTTCGTATAAATCCATACACATCAAAGCAAGCCTCCATGAATGATCAGCGGTACTTTCCCTAAAAGCTACATCATATCCATTGTATCTAAGGGTACTCTTCAATTTGTTTACCTCACTATAAAATTCCAATATTCTTGTTAACTTCATCAATACCAATCTCCTCTATTTTAGTCTCTACATCTGACATAGTCAGATACTATTATTTTTTTTATTTCCACCATCATTTCCTCAGCTTCAATATCTATTATGCAATCTATACTCTTATCTTTAATCATTCCTTCAAGCTCTATTATAGGAACTAGTCTTACATCTGCTACTTCTTCTAAATCTATAGCCAGCTTAACTTTTTTAATATCTATTTCATCTAAGACAACTATATATTCATGCTTTATTTCCCTAACGTTTATATTCAAACTTTTTATTTGATACTGAATTTTTATTGGTTTTATGTATTTTAAATCCTGCTTTTCTAGCTTTATCCCAACTTCTTCCCTCACTTCTCTTATAGCAGCTGCTTCTGCATCCTCGCCATATTCTATATGACCTCCTGTAAATAGCGTCCACTTCAACGGATTAACCTTTTTTCTTTCGCTTCTTTGTTGAATTAGCATTTCCCCATTCTTACTTAAAAGCCACACACTAGCAACCTCGTGCCAATCACTATCTCTCAAAACCTCATCCCTAGACTTTTTTATCCCTGTTCTTTCTCCATTTTCTGTTAGGACTTCAAAATATTCCACTAGCAATTCACCTCTCCTTTCCTAACCTACTATATCTCATACTTCAAATTTATGTAATCCTCACGGTTATCATAGTTATAGTTAATAGGTTATGAGGCGGTTATCGTTACGTTATCTTTTGGTTATCTTTTTCACTTGTGATTCAGCTTGTTTTAACGTTTCTATAAAATGCTTCTCAACCTCTGACAAATCATTTTTAGTTCTTTCTTTATATTTCTCATATTCCAGCAAAGCTTTCTCAGCCGCTGTCTGATTATGCACGGCCCAGTGCATCTTGTTCTGCACAATCTTGAAAAATTGCGTTGATATATCTGTTTTCGGGTCATAGTCAATGCTTGTAGCATAAATATCAAGCACTTTTCGCCAAAAGACTTTCTCTGATGATCGAATATCTCTAATTCTTTGTAATAACTCATCGAAATAGTTGCCCCCACCAGCTTTTTTAAGTAAGTCATCATTCATGGCAAATCCTTTAATTATATACTCTTTCAAAATACCATTTGCCCAACGCCTAAATTGTACACCCCTATGAGACTTTACTCTGTAGCCTACGGAAATAATTACATCAAGGTTGTAATACTTCACTGGCTTATCTGAATTTGCAATGTGCGAAATTTGCACATTCCTTTTTTCTTCCAATTCACCTTCTCTGAGTATATTATTTATGTGCTTTGTTATTACGGTTCTTTCTTTTTGAAATAATTCCGCAATTTCGGTTTGAGTTAGCCATACTGTTTCATCTTCAACTTTAACATCAATTTTTGTGGTTCCATCTTCTGTTTGATATATTATTATTTCACCTTTATCTTTTTTATTTTGCACTTAAAGCCCTCCCTATTCAATCTTAATTTTTCTTCCATTTCCTTCGTTTTTCATATTATTTCATTTTTATTCTTAAAGCATTTTCTGGATTGAACCTTACATCTACTGCTCCTTCAGTTTAGACTTTACTAAAGCCTCATACACATTTCAATATCTATATAATCATAAATATACTCTGTTATTTTATCTCCTGACTCATTTACAAATCCGATCTTACCATCTTCTACTTTAGGCTTTATTCTATTATATTTTATTTCATATTTATCAAATATCTCTTCTCTAGTATATCTAAATTCGTCTATTTTTCTTCCATAATCTCACAATATCTCAGCCTATCTCACAGTCCTTTGGACAATAAGCAAATGCAGGATACTTTTTATTTTCTTATATCTAGGTATATTACACAATATTGTGGTGTAATTTCCCCCACGGTAGCAAACGGGTGGCAAAGTTTATATGTACGTTATATCTTCATTATTATTTTAATAGAACCCCATTTCAGTTATCCTATCCTTTATTTCAAAATCTTTATACATCTCTTCTAACCCAATTTTTAAACTTCCTGTTTTGATAAGATAATCTAAAAAAGTAGAAAAGTGTTTTGTATCTCCTTCGTCTTCAAAACCTTTTTTATTCCATGGCTCCAGCAAATATACTTGTGAGTTAGCATTCTTAAAAATTCCTTTTTGCATCTCTTTTTTATCAAATACATTATTTCCAGCTCCCATAATCATTTCTCTAATGGCACTTTTCCCTATATATCCGCCTATGTTACAAACAATATGGGCATCACACTTAAAAATAGCATCATCATACTCTCTTTGTAATTCATACTCACTTTTACTTTCTTCACCTATAAATTTAACAAACTCTGGATTTTCCAAATTGTCAATCACCTCAGAATCAATTGGCTTTAAAACTTCCATTCCATCTCTTTCAAGTTGATTTTTTAGGTCCATTATATCTTTAAGGTGTTTTCTAAAACTTCCGCTTATAACTACTTTCATAACGTCACTCCTCAATTATTACCTTTTTGTCTTTCTCCTCTTACTCTCATGTGGAGACCAACACTCAACCTCAATATCTACAATACTTCCCGTCTGCCATCCACTTAAATTTACGGTGACAATCGGGGGGCAGAGTCTGATTATTATTTCACAAAATTATTTTGTAATTTACATCTACAGTTTATCTTTAAAATATTCAGGAATATTTATAAAAGATTGAAATACTAAATCAGCTCCTGATTTAATAAGATCATACTCAGAGTGCCTCCCAGTACATACTGCAATAGCAGTAACATTAGCGGCAGTTGCTGCAATCATATCTACAATATCGTCTCCAACATACCAAACTAAACCTAAATCAACCTTTAAATTAGCAAGTGCCTTGTTTATTGGGAATGGATTGGGTTTAATAAGTTCAGGATTAAAAGGATATGGTCTACCATCTACATACTCAAATTCATTAAGTATATCAGCTTCTTCGAGAGCAAATTTAACAACGGAGGTTGCATTACTTGAAACAACACCTAACCTTATTCCACTTGAGCGAAGATTCCTTACTGCCTTTGGAATATCAAAGAATAACCCAACTTTTTTAATTACTTGCAATTCAAAATCTGTAACAAGGTTTTCTGCTTGCTCATTTATTTTCATTGCTACATTTTGCGGAAGCTCTTTAATAACAACATCATGAAGCCTGTGCCATACCAAATATCCATCTTTTACATTATCTAGATAACTTTCCTGTATATCAAAACTTCTTCCGTAAAATGTTACAATTTTATTAGCAAGTTCTTGCAAAAGTGTAGTATCCTTATATAAATAAGTCAACGTTCTATCAAAATCTGTAATCAAAACATTTGGTTTAATATGTCTGTTTGTATATTTCATTTTGTCTCCTTTCAGCATATTCCGAATATAGCCTTTTTTATTGGTTATTAACTATTTATAATCTTTATTCTTATATCACCTTCGTCTATCGGACTATACCCCAGCTTTTTTAATTTCATAGTTGTCAAGAACAGTGGTATGGGTAGATTATCCCAGTCATACCAATCCCATCCTTCGCATTTATTGGGTTCAAGTAACTGTGGCTCTCCGGAAATATAGTCGGCTCTCATAATTATGCTTACGTAGTGTTTCTTCTCAGCTTCAAATATATTATTCATAACTGTTACAAACCTAACGTTCTTTATTTCCATCCCAGTTTCTTCTAGTACTTCTCTTTTGGCACATTCCTCCCAAGATTCTCCATATTCAAGATTCCCCCCTGGTGAACTATAATGCCCTTCACTATGTGCATTCTTTCTCTTTCCAAATAGCACCTTCCTATCCTTAACTACAAGAACTCCTATACCTACTTTAGGTCCCTTATCCATTTTTATCCTCCTAAACTTTTTGATTTTTCTTCCACTTGCAAGCCTGACCCATTTGATTCTTTAACATTACAATTTACTCAATTCATTAATTCCAATATATAACTGATTATACGTAAACTCTCTTAGGGACTTTTGTTTATCTTGATTGAACAGATTTATTTTACCGTCGATTTGAAAATACTTCATTGATATTCTAAATACTGCTTTCCATATCATATTTCGAATCATATACAACCACATTCTTTGATAAAAGTCGTCTGACAATTGTGTTATCGTTTGATACCCTTCGATAACTGGGTTAAATATATCCTCACCATAAAAGCATCTAATAATTGCTAGGTCGTCTGCTGGATCCCCTGATATGATGTCATCCCAGTCTACTATTGCATTGATCTTATCTTTCGTACCGACAATATTCCAAAATGCTATATCTTTATGAACCATATATCCTTGATTTATATCTAAAACTTTTTCATTCTTTTCTATCAATTTTCTAAGATTAGTTGCTTCAACATCGCTTAGAAACCCCGAGGCTAGTAGATAGTTTAAATGTTCATCAAGTTTCTTATAAAAGAAATCCTTATTGATTTTATCAAGACCGACTATTCTATTTTCTTTTTGTAAAATTTCTGTGTTAATAAATCCAAAGCCGTCTAGCTTTATAGCATGCATTTTTGCCAACTGTGCTCCAAGTTCATTTCCTACTTTTATCCTATCAAGAGTGTTATCTTGATAGAAATCACTCATTCGTTCTCCAACTACCTTTTCCATCAGTTGATATCTTACTGGAAAGTTCTTCTTTGAGGTATCTGTAATATATACCTCTGGGACAAGCACGCCATTTTTTCCAGCAAGGTCTATTGCCGCTTTCTCCGCG
>MGOW01000031.1:2619-7386 GCA_001797255.1 Clostridiales bacterium GWE2_32_10 | reverse complement strand
GGTTTTATCTTTGTAAACTATATTATACGTATAGTGGTTTCCTGCACTACCTGTTGCTGAAACCTCAAGTGGCTTTTTTCCAAAATGATACACTGCCACATCCTCTACAACTTCGCTTATATCTGACAATGTGTACTTATCGTTATATACCCACTTTTCTTCAATCGGAAGTGGGTTATCACACTTCCAATAATAAATATTTTCTCTCATTATACTCCCTCCTGCCTTAGTTTAACTTATTTTTTATATCTTTTAATATTTGTACATCCGTTGGATGAATTTCATCTGGGATTTCGTCAATTTCAAAAAATTTAAGAGCCTTAATCTCAGATTCTTGCATTTTCAAATTTCCACTATAATTTTTTGATAAATATATTACAGCTACAGTATAAACCTCATCTCCATTTGGATATATATAATGCATTGTTTCACCTGAATATACATTAAAAAATTCTAATCTATGAACATCCAATCCACATTCCTCTTTTACTTCTCGCTTGGCAGTTTCTTCTGTTGTCTCACCTAGCTCCATTGCTCCACCAATTATTCCCCATTTATTATTATCAGTTCTTAGTTGAAGTAATAATCTATTTTTGTCATCAATCAAAACAACTCCGCTTGTACACATAAATATAGGCAAATGCCCAACCATTTTTCTAATATCCTTAATGTAATCTCTCATTATACTCCCTCCATCAACATTATAGTATCACAATCTATCCCGATATTACGCAGATTTTATGTATCCTTTGTTTATTATGTCTCTCGTCCACTCTACCACCTGATCATCTGCATCAATGACAAATTCCGCCCTTTTGCCACTGATTGAAAATAGACGTCCTTAAAACAATCTTTTGTAATGTCTTTCCATCTTTTTCAATCGTATTTCTAAACCACCCAAAGAATAGAAATATATCACCTACTCCCACTCCTTAGTTTTCGAGATGAGCTTGTGACCCTGATATTTGCCCAAACATCGCTTTCCATCCATCTTTTCTTTCGTATACATCTCTATTTATATCTAGATCCAGATGACAAGATAACTCATCGCTTATTTCCACCTTAGCATTTCCAGTCTTTATGTACCCTTTATACAATTCTTTCATTATTTCGCTATATGCCTTACCTTCGTATTTCAAATTGCAGTAATTGATATTATCGGTTGAAGATGGTATAGGCATAGATATCATATCACCATTTGGCATTATTGGGCTGGGATGTCCCCCATATCCAGAATCAAATCCTTTTCTACCTAATATTATTTTCAATGCTCTCACCTACCCCTACGCTAATTTTATTTTATTCACGTCATCAACTACCATCCAAGCCACACATATTCCTGTATCTCGTTTTATCTATCGCAGATGACTCCATTTCTTTTACATCCATACTTTCTCCTTTTTTCAGTTGATTAGTATTATCCTCTGGCATTATAAAGTTCTACAACTTTTGGAGCGATCAAGTAAAGTATAACAGCTACGATTGTTGAGACAAAGGTTGCTATAGTACCAGCTAAGTCTACTAGCCAGCTAACTCCAAGAGATCCACCAGCAATACTTGCTCCGAGTCCAGATATTACTCCTAAAACAATAGCTATCCACATATTTGTGATATGTCTTGATTTAAACATTAACCCTACAATCACTGAGCCAAATAGGCTAAGTTGTACTACAATCAATATGTATATAAAATCAAAAATACTACCACCTATCATTTTCAAGATAATTCTAATCCCCCATGCTGCAAAAATTGCACCAATGATTGTTACTATACGTGCAAGACGAAGCCCCGTTTTCTGGTGTGTTACCATTGAAACCAATTTCCCTAATCCAGCATCTACTGTCAGAGATTGTGCAATAGATAAACTTATACCATCAATCAATGATACCATTGCTAATAAAAGTAGTAATATGGCTGCAATCGTTATAACAATACCAACTTCACCTTTTAATATACTTGAAATTGAACCTAGTATGTTATCTGAAGTAAGTCCAGGTATTCCTCTAAGTGCTGCACCTAAAATGGTACTAAGAGTATATGCTATAAGCACCCCACCACTTGCACCTACCAATACTCTTTTAATTCCTCCTTGGTTAGTCCTAAGTGCGGAACTAATGGATTGCCATGAAGAATTGTCTACAAATTGCCATGATAAATTAAATATTAAGTTTGTATAAAGTCCGATAAGACCAATGCTCCCTATTGCTGTAGAGAAATTTGGTGCTAATAGTTCCATTTTCAAACTACCTTGGCTATAAAGAACTATACCTACGGAAATTACAACTATTGTAATAAGAACTATTTTTATTATATTAAGAATAGTATCTACAATCCCATTTGCCTTCTGACCTATGGCAACCGTATATGTCATTACACAAGCAAGTACAAGTGCTAATAACAATGATAAATTAATATTAATATTCCACCCAGCACCAATCAATAAGGAATCTATACCTGAACGTGCGATTTCAAATTCCCATCCAGCAAAGTATAGCAATCCTACAATTGAGCATATTGCTGCAATTCTTTGCGTTAACCGTCCAAATTAACATCCAAGAAAATCATGTAAACTAGTATGATGATAAACCTGGTCAGCAAACCGTGCTAGTAGTAAAAAACTCAAACACCAAGCAGCCTGGATTAATATTGCCCAAAATCCCATAGTATATCCCAACCATGCAGCATACAAAATCGCATTTGCACCGAAAGAAGTTGAGATTAAAAGGTTTGAAGCTCTTTTTGTCGCTACTTCTCTTCCTCCAAGAAAATATTTATCGAGGTCTCCCCCCTCAGTATCTCCCAATCTCCTAGGTAAATTCATTATAGGAGTAGCATCTTTCCTATCCATGGTTTTCCACATCCTTTTTTTATTATCTCACTTACTAATAGAAAAGTGTCCGGCTTTACAGTTGGACATTTAAAACAATAAGCCCAATATTTATCATCATATAACCGATGTCATCATTTATTTCAGTTATTAAAATACCATGCTAATCTTGTATTATTTCTAATCATTTTTTCTTCATAGTTACCTTCTGTCAAATCTGCTACTTTTTTTCTCCAAAAATCTTGTGCAGGAATATTGTTAAGAAGTGTTCTTATTTCCCAATGTCCGTTATGTATATTAAATATATTTTCTGTCATAAATGATCCTATTTTTAATTTTCTGTATTTCCTCAAGACAAAGAACTCTGATACCTCATATGCAAATACATTGGGGTCCGTTTTTCTAATAAGTACAAACCCTGATATCTTACCATCTGATTTTGCTATATAAGGATACCTTCCTTCCTCTGTCCAAAAATGGTCTAAGTATTTTGTGTCATATAAACCATGGCTATTTATATCAAATTTATCAGTTTCACTTTCAAATTCGCTTAAATCATAATAATATAATTGCATAATGTTATATAAGACTGATTTGTCTTCAAATGGTAATTTCATAAATTCTAATTTCATATTGACCTCCAAGTTTATTTTAAAAATTTCAAATACTATTACACCACCGTTTATTTTCTTATACATAGTACTATCCGTTTACTTTAGTCCAAACACAAGAAAATCTGAGCTGCTAAGACCTCCAAAAGAATTAGGTTCAGCACTATACCAAAAAACTATCTGTTTAAAATTTATGGGGTTTTGATATTCATCATCCATAGCGTTTCCATTGTTTATAAAAATTGATTGCTCATACCCATCATTAAAGGTAATCCGTGTTGCTTCATAACCTGTTATGGGCTTTAATATTTCTCTTGGATAAGATTTGCCTTGATAATTAAATTTAATTGAAGAAATATCATAATTTATCATTGTATTATATAATTCTGAATCTTTTGTAATATATATACTATATTCAATGTAAGCTACATCACGATGTTTAATAATATAATCATCTAATTTTTCTATTATGTTTTTAACCTTTGCTTCATCCGTAGAATATAGAAAAATTAGATATCCATATCTATTATTTGCTGGATCATACTTTATTTTGTAATCATTAGTATATGATTTCATTATAGAGTTGAATTTATCAATGATTTCTGAATCTTGTGTTTTTATTTGCGATATTTCCTTATAATTGTCCAACCAACTTTTATCATAATGTGTATATATTTCAGTTTCACCATATTTAATAGTTGCACTTCTAGAAGTCCCACTACTTATAAATCCTTTTGTACTTTTTGTTGTTCTTATAATTGTCATATCTGAATAATTAATATTGTATTTATTATGTAAATGTATTATAGGTTCTATCATCATACTAAAGTTATCAAAATATATAATAGTAATTGCCAAAATTAATGAAATTAAAAAAGCTGAAATGGTAGCTGTTTCTTTATGTATTTTGTTCCATACTTTAGAAATTAAAATGATTGCCAATAATATAAATCCCATATTTGTAATAAAAATATTAACATTATTATCAAATTCGATTATAAAAGAAACAAAGAAATAAATTATGAAAAGTAAAATCATTATCCCTATACTTGCAAAAAATTTTAAAACTACATTTCCAAACTTGTTAATCACATTAATTCCCCCTTGATTTATAAAAAATATACGAGTGGCAAATCACTATTTTTATACCTATATGTGAAAATAAAACGAGATTATTTCTTACCTCACAATGACAGTTACGGTAAGCGTTGTCGTCATTTTAATTTCATCAATTAGCCGATAACTTCACCACAGTCTCCACATGAGGTGTGTGCGGAAACATGTCCACACATTGCACCTTCTCCACATCATACCCATTCTCTTGAAATA
>MGOW01000031.1:0-2607 GCA_001797255.1 Clostridiales bacterium GWE2_32_10 | reverse complement strand
GCATGAAACATATATTATATGCTCGGCATCGAAATTTATAATCTGCTCTATGGCTTTGGGGTGTATGCCCGGTCTCGGTGGGTCTATGATTATTACGTGGGGTTCGTCCTTTAGGTCGTCTAGCTTTTTTACTATGTCTCCTGATATAAACTCACAATTTTTAAGCCCATTTTCTTTGGCATTTTCACGTGCTATTTCTGCGGCTTCCTCTATAATCTCTATTCCATATACTTTCTTCGCAACAACTGCAATAATCTGAGAGATAGTACCCGTTCCTGCATAGAGGTCAAATATTATTTTATCGTTTGTAAAGCCTGTAAAGCCTTTTACTATCGAATATAGCTTCTCAGCTGCAAGGGAGTTTGTTTGAAAAAATGAGAATGGGGATATTTTAAACTTGAGCCCTAAAATTTCCTCTACAATATAATCCCTTCCATATAAAATATCTATTCTATCTGGTTTTACAACATCCGAAATAGAATCATTAAGAGTATGTAATATACTCACTATCGCTCCATCTAGCTTTATATTTAAAAGCTTGTCTACAAAATAATCAAAATCTGTATCGCTTTGTGAGGTTGTAACTAGATTTATCATAATTTCATTAGTTTTAGACGCCTTTCTTATAATAAGGTGTCTTAAATACCCGATATGTGTTTTTTTATTAAAATAGTCATACTTTAGCTTCTTAAAAAAGTTTAGTACGACACTAATAATCTTCCTATAATCCTTATCAACTATTTGACAATTCGAAGTTGTTATGACATCATACATTGAGCATGACTTATGGAGCCCAAGTGTGAGCTCTCCGCCTTTTACCTCATCCCCAAACGAAAACTCCATCTTATTTCTATAGCCATATTCTGTCGGGCTTGGCTCAATCGAATAAAATTTATATTTGTAATCAATAACATTATCTAAAATACCTTTCACTTGATCCTGCTTTAATTTCAGCTGTTCTTTATATCTTAAATTTTGATACGTACATCCTCCACACACATCAAAATGTGGGCATAGTGATTTCTTTTCGTAAGGAGAATTTTCTATAACCTCTAGTATTCTAGCCTCTATCTTACCTTTTCTTTTTTTAATAACTCGTGCTTTAACAATCTGCCCTATTAACCCGCCTTTGACAATAACATCTTGCTCTTCAAACTTAAAAACCGCTTTATTAGGAAACTTTATATACTCTATCTTACCTTCTAAAACGTCGTTTTTATGTATACTTGTCATAATCATTCTCCATTCACAATTCGGTATTTTATAATTCGTAATCTATCTTTTGTAGTTTCTTTGTCGCAATATTTCATACATTATAACACTCCCAGCTACACTCGCATTAAGAGACTCCGCCTGCCCTATAATAGGTATTTTCAGTAAAAGATCTGCATTTTTAGTAGCTATACTAGAAATGCCTCGTGATTCATTACCAATAACTACACATATATTTTCATTAAAATCGTTTTCGTATATATGTTTGTGTGCATTTAAACTAGTAGCTAATATTTTCACTCCTCGCTCTTTCAATACATCATAGGTCTGTTTTATATCTATATCTATAAAAAATGGGACGTGAAATATAGATGACATCGTCGCTCTAATAGTTTTCGAGTTATACAAATCTACTGATTTTTTAGAGATTAAAATCGCATCAACACCTGCGGCATCTGCCGTTCTTATTAGCGTACCTAAATTTCCCGGATCCTGTATTTCATCTAACAAAAATAAAGTAATCGGTTCTTCCTTCTCCAAAACCTTGTTTAGAAAATAATCCTTTTTATAGCATATCGCCATAACCCCTTGTGGTTCTTCTGTATCAGACATTTTTTTAAATATACTCTCCGATACAGTAAGAATCATCCTGCTTTCAAATCTATCAAGCTTTCGCCTACATTCGTCCGAAAAGGTTTGAGAAACTATAATCCTATCTATATCCCAATCCATAGGCATTTCAGAAACTACCTTATACCCCTCAACTATGAATTTATTACCAGCATCCCTGTACTTTTTAAATTTAAGCTTCATAGCTTCCTTTACAATTACATTTTCCGAGCTAGTTATTATCATAATCATCCCTCTTTAGTTTTTTAGTTTTATTTTTTTATATTTTCTTATATTATAAATAAAAAACGTAATAATTTCAATAGATTTTTGTATTTTTGTTTAAAATTTTTTAATATTCGAATAAAACATATAAACTAATTACTCGCAACATCCTTTTTTATCTGCTTTCCTTCATGATCTATATAATAATTTTCTTTATAGATGAGCTCCGATACAGTTGCAAACTTATACCCCTTTCCCTCGAGCTTACTGATTAAATCATCTAGGGCATCCGCAGTATACTTTGCTCCTGTATGCATTAGAACAATAGCCCCACCGGTCATCTTTTTGTTATCAACTACCCTGCGTATTATTTCGGGACCGGTGTAATCTTTCCAGTCTAGGCTATCGACGCTCCATTGTATCACATCATATCCAAGTTCCCTTGAGGTATTTATCACGGTATTGTTATACTCACCATAAGGTGGTCTAAAAACTACCATGTCTATTCCTAATAATTCTTTCACCTTATGATGACATTCCATAATCTCGTCTTTCACCTGA
>MGOW01000030.1 GCA_001797255.1 Clostridiales bacterium GWE2_32_10 | reverse complement strand
CTTCTTCTTTTATTATTTTTCCGAAAAAATCAAAGTACATCTCTTTTATTACATAGTTTGGCACTTGTAGATTTACCATGTTTATTATGCCGTCTTTTATTGTTAGAAATCCTAGGTAGAATAGTAACGACCTAAAGTCTTCTGATGTAAATTCTTTCGCTAGGCTATATTCTGCTGTTATTGTTACATTTTCTTGTTCCTTGCTTTCTATTATTTCTTGTAGTATCGTCATATTTCTTTCTCTATTTTTCAGTGTAAATAGGTTGCTTATTTTATTATAATCACTTGATATGTTTGGGTCTATTAATACTTTTGGTCTGCTTCCTAACGTTTGGTACTCTGATGCGTAATATAACACCATGTCGCTATTAAATATCCTATTTTTTGCATCTTCATTAAATAAATATCCATTGTAGTATCTTTTAAGTAATGGCATTTCTTTTTCTATGTCTATATCTCCACCTATTGTTTCTTTTAGTATGCCTCTTACTTCTTCTTCTGTAAATCCTAGACATTCGTTTAGCTTTGTATGTCGTGTTTTGTTTTTTGCTATATTAAATCCGCTTGTCATGCTATCTAATGTTATTGGACTTACTCCTGTCATGTATATTCTCTGTACTAGCCCATTATCTGTTCCTATTTTCAGTACTTCGTACCATTTTCGTACAAATCCTGTCCTACTTATCGTTTCTTCAAATGTTTCTACTTGGTAACTCAGTAATTCATTTGCGAAGTGATCGTATTCATCTATTATTACGTATAATTTTCCTTCTATCTTACTTTCTACTTTTCCCAAAAATGAATTAAACATTTCTGACGGCATTCCCTCTTTTTTATATTTTAATTCAAGATTATATTTTGTTTCAAAAAATTCTAGTCCTTTTATTACATTTTCAGTAAAGCCTTGTAATAGACTTTCTTTTGTGCTCGTATTTATTCCTGAGAAATTGAATTTTAATACGTAGTAGCTATTTTTGTCATTGGTTGGATTTTGTCCTATATATGTGTCTTTGAATAATTCGTCAAATTCGTCTTTATATTTTACATCATAATAGTACTCAAGTACCGATGTAAAAAGACTTTTGCCAAATCTTCTTGGTCTTAGAAACACTACATACGGTTCTCCTGATTCTTCTAATATTTCTATATATCTTGTTTTGTCTACATATAAATAATGTTTCTCTACTATTGTTTTATAATCACTTATCCCATATGGTATTTTTTTCATTGTTTGCCACCCTCCTATCCTATTATCTGTGTATCATTACTTCTCCTCAGTTATCTCAAACCTACTTGATATAGTATCTACCTGAACTGAAGAAAGTATGATATGATCGCTGTCAGTCACAATAACGGATCGAGTCTTTCGCCCGTATGTTGCATCTATAAGCTTTCCGTGTTCCTTAGCATCCTGAATTATTCTCTTTATCGGAGCTGATTCTGGACTTATTACCGATATTATTCTTTTAGTAAGTACAACATTTCCAAACCCTATATTGATTATATTTAGCATATTTATGCCCTCCTCTTATATTTTTTCCTTGCATTAATTAACTTAATATAGTATACTATAACTATATCATTTTTTTATTAGATTGTAAATAGAAAGGCGTGATTTTTTTGTCATTTGATGGTGTAATTTTAAATAATTTAAAATATGAGCTAGAGACGACTATCTTAGGTGCAAAGATAGAAAAAATATATCAACCCGAGAAAGATGAAATGGATATACTACTTAGGGGTAATAATCAGAATCTGAAGCTACTTCTTTCTGCAAATGCTAAATACCCCCGTATCCATTTAACTACTTTAAATAAGGTAAATCCAGAAAATGCACCTGCTTTTTGTATGACGCTTCGCAAGCATTTATCTGGCGGTAGGATAATAAAATTTAATCAACCTCATTTTGAAAGAATATTAGAAATATATATAGAGGTAATGAATGACTTCCGTGATTTGGTTACCAAGAAAATCATTATAGAAGTTATGGGTAAACATAGCAATATAATAATTGCTGATGGAAATAATGATATAATCGACAGTATTAAACATATTTCAAAAAATGTGAGTTCTGTACGTACCGTATTACCTCATGTAACTTATGTATATCCTCCAAATCAAGGAAAAGTAAATCCTATACTTACAACGGAGGAAAGCTTTTTTTCTATATTTAGAAACATTAATCAGAAAGAAACCTTAGAAAAACTTTTATGTAATTCTTTTACTGGCATAAGCCCTCTGCTTGCTAAAGAAATATCCTTAGAAAGCACCTTACCACAGGATGCTAATGTTACAACACTTTCGTCAGGTGATATAGGAAATCTCTACACTACTTTTCATAAAATAATGACTCAAGTAATAAGTAAAAGATTCTCTGGATATATATATTATGATACTCAAAATAAACCTATAGATTTTTATTCATTGCCACTTAGTAGTATAGCCCAAAATAAAAAGGTCTATTATAGTACTCTTTCTTCCACACTTGACGCATATTATAGTGAAAAGGATAAGTCAGACAGATTAAAGCAAAAATATGGTGATATCAAAAAAATAATCGAAAATCATTTTGAACGTGCAAAAAAGAAAAAGATTTTGTTACTTAAGTCATTAGAGGATACTAAAAATGCTGACGATTATAAACTTAAAGGTGATTTGGTGTTATCTTATATATATATGATAGAAAAAGGCGTAAAAGAAATTGAAGTCCTGAATTTCTTTAGTGAACAAAAAGAAAATGTAAAGATAGCATTAAATACCGAACTTTCACCTTCTGAAAATGCACAAAAGTTCTTTGCACGCTATAATAAAATGAAACGTACACAAATCGCTACTATGGGTCAACTTGATGAAACAAATACAGAAATAACTTATCTTGAATCGTTGCTTACATCTCTTGATTCTGTAGATACCGAAAATGACATAATTGAAATAAAAGAGGAGCTTTATAATGAAGGGTATCTAAAACGTCCGAAGGCTAAAAATAAGAAACAAAATATAAAATCTACTCCTCTACACTATGTATCAACTGATGGTTTCGATATATATGTGGGTAAGAATAACCTTCAAAATGACTACTTAACCATGAAGCTTGCAAAACCAAATGATATCTGGCTTCACACTAAAGATATTCCGGGGTCGCATGTTATTATCCGTTCTGATAACCAAACAATCCCAGATACTACAATATATGAAGCTGCACTTCTCTCTTCCTACTACAGCAAAGCAAAACAAGGTAGTAATGTACCTGTAGACTATACCGAAAAGAGAAATGTAAAAAAACCAAATGGTTCAAAGCCGGGTTTTGTAATATATTTATCCAATAAAACAAAATATGTCACCCCTTCTTATGAAGAGGTTTACAAAATAACAAAAAAATCGCTATAGCGATTTTTTTTATTACTTTACAAACTCACCCTGCTTTATATTTTCTGGATACATTATAACATTGTCATAAAGCTTAACAGAAAATTCGGCCTCTGGTTCTATTATAGTATAGTTTTCACTTGAACTTTTTACGTCTATTTTAACAAAATCAGCTATATTTCCTAGGATAATATATACACCTTGTATACTTCCTGATTTTTCTATTTTAAATATTTTGTTTTCCTTTGAGATAAGTCTATGACCAACATCTATTGTATTATCCTCTACTTTAACATAAACATTATCTTTATCTCCGCAAAAAGGATTTATATCTTGCCTTGTGTTCGTATTATTTACTTTCTTCGTTACAAATGTTTTTTTAGTATCACTGTCTATGCATTCATTTGGAATAGAAAATACCTTCACCTTAGTTACTGAGGAATTAGGGATTTTTATGCCCGAGGTTGAGTTTTCAATAATATCTATGTTTATATCTCTAAACTGTAAGAATTTTTCCATTTGTTCTGTAACTCTAAATAATACTATATTTGTATCATTTTCTTTTACTATATCTTTTATTTCTGCATTTAGTATAGTTCCCATATTTGTGAACCTCAGTCTCTTATTATTCCTTATTTCCCAATCTACTGACTGTTTTTTTGGTACCTTACATGTAATATACCAATCATATGTACTTACAATCTTAAAAGCTGGTTCACCTTTATTTATCACATCTCTTTTTGCTGAATTAATCATCTTTTTTGTATCAACATTTTTATCTGTAAAAACATTTACAAAATTATCAGGTTTATATATATTTTCAAAGCCATCTATATAGTATGAAACAACTCCAGATACTTTTGCCCCTATAACTTTTTGACTCGCTATAAGCTGATTTTCGTAAGCTTGTTTTTCATCTCTATATCCTGCTATCGCTTCCGCATTTTCTGTAGTTATTAGGGTATCTTTTAGATTTATTTTACTTTCTATCTCAGCTCTAAGGTCATATACACTAAAATTATAATTTGTACCTGATAAACTTTGATACTTTTTTATTGAGTTATCAATATCCTTATTTATGGCATTAAATTCAGGTTTATAATACGAAATATCCTCTCTTTTTTTTTGAATACCTTTAATCTCGTTATCTATTGTATCAATTTTACTTATCATTTTATCTTCTATATTTTTATCTTTTATCTTACATACATAAAAACCTTTTTGTACCTTTTCACCTTCTCCCGAAAAATACTCTAAATTACCCGAATAATCGGAATAGGAGATAGTCTCGTTTCTTAGTATCTTACCATTTGTATTTAATACATTTTCTATCCTACCTTTTTCAGCAACACTTATAGCCAAATTATTTCTAAATAAATTTATAAATAATCCATTTAAAGAATATACACAGATTATTACAATCAGTACAAAAATAAATCTATTTAATGTCCTATTCCGTTTCTTTTGCTTCCTTTTTTTTCGTCTTTCATCTTCATACTTCATCATCTCACGTTTTTCTTTATTATGTTTATCTTTCATATCTTCAGCTCCTAATCTTCCCTTATTTATAATATCTAACTTATTTTAATACAAAATAAAAAAAAATTCAACCCCTATTTGAAAAATAAGGGAGAATTTTTTATATAACGCCTTTATTATTTCCGTTTATTACGTAATAACATTTTCCTTCTTCCACTTTATAAAACAACTCCATAATCTCAATGTCTTTCACCATGTTACCTTGATTCTGCCATTCTTTTTTTACTGCATTAACCATCTGATCTTGTGTTACTTCAATACCATTTGCTTGTACACAAAAATTTACTTTCATTACAAATTTCCCCCTATACAATATAATTTAATTGACATTATTTTTTTATTTATACATTTATTATAATATATGTTTTAAATTTGTCAATATATTTTTTTAAATGTTATATTTTTGTAATATTTCTTTTATATTTTATATAACCGGGATTATTGCATTTATCATATCAGAGATGTCTTCAAAGAATCCAGTTATAGGTTTATTATTTTTTATGTCACTCGCAAGCTTTTCTAGACGTTTAAATACCTCATTAGATGTAATTATTGTTATATCTCTAGTATTTCCATACTCGTCTACTATTTGTTGCTTTATATTATCTTTAAAATCATAAATATTTTCTATATTACTCTGACTTTTAAGTCTAGTTCCTACTAATATATTGTCTGAGGTTTTTATTATTATTACTTTACTTACATCTTTATTTTTCAATATTTTTTGTGCCAAGCTATTTGTTTCACCATTATCTATTTTAACACTGTCTTTATTTACATATTCATTTCTACTTATCTCATCAGCCGAAATTCTTGTTTGAATTTTTTCAGAATTTTTATTACATGCTGTACTAAAAAATAAACAAGTTGCCAATACTAATACCATAAAATATTTTTTCAATTTGATCACCTCGAAAATAATCTCTACAAAGTTATTTTCTCCAAAAAATATTTTATTATATTAGCAATGTATTCTCATTATTGATATATTTAATATATCTTATATTTTTTCTTTTGTAAAGAAACTTATTACATAACCAAACTTATATACTATAAAATTGGCATTTTTTATTGCAAAGTCTTTTCCTATTGCTTTCCCACTCACCATTATAGCTGCAACTATAGCACCTATAAAAATGTCAAACCATGATTTGTCAAAAGTTGTAAAATTTTCAATAATTTTTATAACTATGATAGCTGATGCCGCACCTGATATTATACTACATATATCCCCTATAACATCATTAAAAAAATTTGATACAGCACTTGCATTTCTAATTAAAAAAATTGCTTCGTTAGAACCTCTTACTTTACTTGCTGCCATGGAGTGCATTTGTGTTTCTACTGCTGCCGTAACAGCTACACCTATTGCATCACATACAATACCTAATAAAATTATTACTGCTAAAATTATAAAAGACTCTAGAATACCAAGCTTTTCAAGTAATATACTAGATATAAAAGTCAATAATCCCGAAATTAAAAACGACCAAATTGTTATAGTTATTATCCATTTTTTACTTATATTCGTATTTCTTTTTTTAAACTTCACATGATATTTTCCCAAATCTAATCACTCCTATTAAAAAAATGCTGAAGACAGCATGTTAAGTAAATTTTATGGCATATGGTCCAGCAGGTTTTCCCAGATTCGTACTAGCTTGTCACCAAGCTAGAGGTTCCCCTTTAATCAAATCCCCATTATGTCACCATAGATGGAGCTAGATCACCTTAAAGTCATACTGTAATCCCTAACATACCTATCTAAAACAGCCTAGGGGCTTTCCCCTTAATATATTTATTCCCTATCCTCTTTTGCAAAAAAGGTTTCATGCAACTTGTGCACTCCTCCCTTTTCTACTCAAGGAAGGCTACACTGCTCGTAGCCTCCTATGACCACATAGCAGGTTTAATCTTACAATAAAGTAAGCCTCAAGGGAAAAGGGTCAACGCCCACATGCCATTGTGGATCGCCCTTTTCCCATATCCTCCAGCAACAGCCCATGACTGGGCGTCACAAGCCAAAACCAGAAGCTTCATCGATGTGCCCTTAAACGGATTTTTAGCCCCGTCTTCAGAAATAAATATATTTACTAGAATACTGCGTCTTCAGCAATATATATTATATCACACTAAACTCAAAATGTACATATCAAATATAAAATATTGCAAGAATTATTCCTAATATACCCCCAACTAGAACTTCCACTGGGGTATGTCCTAATAATTCTTTTAATCTTTCTTCTACTAAATTAGTATCAATTTCATTTACAAGCTTATTGAGTACCACCGCTTGTTTTCCTGCTGCTCGCCTAACTCCTGCTGCATCGTACATTACAATCAAACTCATTACTACACAAACGCCAAATAAAGGTGATTCATACCCCATATTCTCACCCACACCAAAGCTCATTGCACAAACAAAAGCTGAGTGAGAGCTTGGCATCCCTCCTGAACCTACAAATCTTCTAAAATCTAATTTTCTATATTTAATTAGTACACCTATCACTTTTAAAGTCTGAGCCAAAAACCAAGCAAGCACAGACACAGTAAGTATTTCATTACCTAAAATTACATTAAATTTATTCAAAAAGTTATCGCCTCTTTTCTATTTTGTTCTATTCTTTAGATATTCTGCCAAGTCTATCAAAAATTTTGCTTTATCTCTACCAAATTCATCTAAAATTATCTTGATTGCTTCATTTGTTAATGTCTTTACTTCCTCTTTAGACTCATCTAATCCCAGAAGCTTAACATATGTAGTTTTATCATTTTTTTGATCACTACCTACTGGCTTGCCCAGTTCTTCTGAATTACCCACTACATCTAATATATCATCTTGAATTTGAAATGCAAAACCTATGTTATGTCCATATTTATCAAGGGCCTCTACTTGTTGATTATTTGCACCAGCAAGTATCGCCCCTACTTTTAAACACGCACGTATAAATATAGTTGTTTTATATTCGTGAATAAACTTTAGCGTGCTTATCTCTACATCCTTTTTATTTTCATTTATCAAATCTGCTGTCTGTCCACCCATAATGCCAAAGGGTCCTATCGCATTTGTCAGAACCGCCATAGCTTCGAGGCACCTATCTTTATAGTTAGACTTCTTTATATTAGCAATTATATTCTCATATGCATAGTTCAATAACGAATCTCCAGCTAAAACTGCTATACCATCCCCATATACCTTATGATTCGTAGGCTTCCCTCGTCTATAGTCATCATTATCCATAGCCGGCAGGTCATCATGTATAAGTGAAAATGTATGTATCATTTCAGTAGATGCCGCAAATGCTTCTGCTATAAAACTTTCATCACCATTTAACAAATTAAATGCTTCTAAAACCATTATAGGTCTAAGTCTTTTCCCACCTGCAAATAGGCTATAATTCATAGCTTCAAATAATATTTTAGCTTCATTGTCTTTCGTAACAGAATATTTTCTTAGAAGCTCTTCTACATGTTCTATCCTCTTTTGTAAATCTTCTTTAAACATAAACGCCTCCTAATTATCTGTATTCACAATATCACCCAATAATGCGTTTATAAAGCTTGGTGAGCTATCGTCAGAATACTTTTTAGCAAGTTCTACCGCCTCATTAATCGAAATACTTACTGGCACATCCTTCATGAATGATATTTCGTAAACGGCAATCCTAAGAATGGTAAGGTCTGCGTTTGACATCCTTGTAGTTTTCCAACCTTTTGCCTTTTTATTTAGTATATCATCTATCTCATCTACATGACTTGCCACACCTTCTGCATAACTTATAATAAACTCTTTCATTTCTTCATCTAAATTATCATTGCATTGCAAATATAAATTAATTTTTTCTTCAAACTCTTCCCTAGGATGAAAGTCTATTTGAAATAATATTTGCAAAATATATTCTCTTGCTTCTCTTCTTTTCATAGAACAATCCTTCCTCTCATTTTACTCCAGTGGCAAATACACCTGCAATATTTATATTTACAGTAGTAACTTCTAAGCCTGACATTGTCTCAACTTCTGTCTTTATTTTATTTTGAAGTTCATTTGCAACTTTTGGTATTTCATAACCATACTTTATAATTATAAAAACATCCAGCTTTACTTTACCTTCTTCTAAATCAACTTTAACACCCTTAGCTAGATTTTTCACACCTATAAGCTTCATTAAATCTCCAGTTACATTGCCTGCCATACCATAAACACCGTTTACCTCCATAGCTGCTATACTTGCAATAGACTCAATAACCTCATTTGCTATTTGAACTTGACCTAAAATTTTCTCGTTTTTACTCATAATTTTACCTCCTGAATGAATTTTTGATATCTAATTAATGATATCGTTTACAATCATTATACCAAATAAAATAAAAAAAGCAACATATGTTGCATTTTTTTATTTTATTTTTTGCATTTGCATAAATTTTTTATATAAATTTTCCTCTTCCGCCTCTGGTTTACTTACATAAAAATCCCTATCAAACAGTCCTTCTTCAACCCATTCATCAAGTCCATTTTTCTTCATCTCATTATCATCCTTACTTATTTTTTTCAATTCTTCTTCATCAAATATGCAAAATTCCGTTATTCCTGGTAAGCCAAACTTCATCGCCTCTTGTCCTATAGCTTTTGCAATCACCATCATATTTTCACAATCTGACCTAAATGGTAACAGTGGTAGCATGTCTGCCTTAATATATCTGCACCTTAATTTTTGTATAGACTCAATTAATTTTGCTGCATTCTTTACTACCTCATCAAGTTCTTTAGGATACTTGCTACTTTCAACAGATAAATCAGCCTTTAGTTTTTCGCTCATATGAAACACCCCCATGAATTGTCATTAGTACTTTAGATTTACTAATAGGTATTTTAATTCCGTTACTAACCTATTATAATATTATATCATATTTTGGAAGTTTTTCAATATTTACGTAATTAACTGTATTTTTTCATGCACAAATAGCATAAAATTTTAACTAATTTACATATAATTCATCAAATCGTACATTTGATTTAAACTTAGGTTTTTTTAACCTTATTTGCCATTTCTTTCATTTCTTCAGCGTGCTTTAAAGTTAGCTCTGTTGCCTCCGCTCCTGTTATAAGCCTTGCAATTTCGATGATAGTATCTGCTTTATTTAACATTTTTACGCTAGTTATCGTTTTATCTGCCACAATACTTTTCTGTATACTGTAGTGGTTATCTGCCATTGCTGCTATTTGTGGTAGATGAGTTATGCATATAAGCTGGTGTGTTTTTGAGAGTATTGCCATTTTCTCGGCTACTTTTTGTGCAGTTAGTCCGCTTATCCCTGTATCTATTTCATCAAATATTAATGTTTCTATATTATCTGTATCTGCAAGCACCGTCTTTATAGCAAGCATAACTCTTGACATTTCTCCACCTGATGCTATTTTATCTAGTGGCTTCAGACTTTCACCTATATTTGCAGAAAATAAAAACTCCACTTCGTCATATCCATTTTTATCAAAGCTTTGCTTTCTCTTAAAATCAACTTCAAACCTTGCATTTTTCATTTCTAAGTCATTTAATATATCCTCTATTTTTTCTTTTACTTTAATAGCACTTTCCCTACGTATATATGATATTTGTTCACAAAATTCCATAATTTCTGTTTCTATCTGCACTTCTTCTTGCTTTAGCTTCGTGATTTGCTCCTCGCTACCCTCTATAAAATCAAGTTCCTCTTGCAATCTTTCATTATATGAAAGTATTTCCTCTATACTCTTTCCATACTTTCTTTTTAAATTATATATCTCATCAAGCCTTTTTTCTACTTTATCAAGTGCTTCTGGGCTATGATCTATGTTTTCGGCATATTCTCTCACACTACTCGCCACTTCTTCTAACTGTATATAGGCATCTTTTAAAATAGCATGAAACCCACTTATTTTCTCATCAATACCTGCAAGATATTCTAACTCCGAAAGACACTTGCCAGCTTGGTCAATAACTGACGGCTCGTCATACAATATTTTGTACACCTTCCCTATACCGCTCATCAACTTTTCAGAGCTTGAGAGTATTTTCCTCTTTTCGTTTAGCTCCTCTTCTTCATTTTCAAGCAATCTTGCCCCATTTATCTCATCTATCTGAAACTTTAACAAATCTAGTTTTCTTTCCCTTTCTAAATCATTTCCCACAAGCAAATTTAGCTTCTTTTTTATTTCACTATATCTATCACATTCCTCTTTTAATCTTTCTTTATAGCTAGCAGCTTCCTTTTCACAAAATTGGTCAAGTATATCTATATGTTTCTTTGCATTCATAAGTGATTGATGTTCGTGCTGTCCATGGACATCTATCAAATAATCCGTCAAATCTTTCAGCATACTGACTGTAACAGTTTCCCCGTTTATCTTACATATATTTTTACCACTCTCTGATATTTTTCTAGAAATAATAACTTCATTATCACCAATCTCAATATCAAACAACTGCTCTATATCCTTAGATATATCCCCTTTCACCTGAAAAACCAACTCGACATACCCATATTCACAACCTTGACGTACCAATTCCTTATTCACACGTGTCCCAAGTGCAAAGTTAATAGAGTTGATTATTATAGACTTCCCAACCCCAGTCTCCCCAGTCAATATATTAAGCCCTTCTCCTAACTCGAGTTCTAGTTCTTCTATTAAGGCTATGTTCTTTATATTGATGTATGTAAGCATATTTTTTTCACCTCTTGTTTGTGTTTTTTGTATAATGATATCATATGGGAAGAAAAAAAGCAATTATATGCCAAAAAATTTTTATTTTTTTGTTACATATATTG
>MGOW01000029.1 GCA_001797255.1 Clostridiales bacterium GWE2_32_10 | reverse complement strand
ATTTGAAATTCAAATGTCCAATTGTCAAGCCTGACCCCGTTTGGTTTTTACTGACCCCGTTTGGTTTTTACTGTCATTAACAATTTTGATAAGCTTTCATATTATATAAATGAGACGTATATTTCAAATATGAAAGGAGTGATATTTAATGATTCAGCCTCTATTAAGCTATGTTACCTCTAATTGTGTAGAGTTAACAACAAAAACCTTATCAGCTGTCCTTAAAACGGTAGATGATTTTGAAATGCACATAATAGATAATAATTCAAGTGATAATACTTGGGAATACATTCAGAGTTTAAATGACGACCGTATTAAATCTAAAACTAGATTTGATGTTAATTATGGGAAGATTTTTGCAACTAACTTAAATCTCACCAAAAGAAGACCGGAACAAAGCTTTATTACCATAGATAAGACTGTATCTGTAGTAACAAAGGACTTTATAACACGTTTCATGAAGGTGTTTGAAGCATTTCCTGAAGTAGGGCTTCTTGGTGTGCGTGAATGGCATCTTTTCCCTAAGCAAATGCCTCAAGTAGCATCAAAAACAAAAGATCGAATATCATATCTTGAACTTAAAAACTCTAATCAGAGCGTTTTAGAAAATTATATTCCAAGTCACTGCATGTGTCTAAGACCTGAGCTTATCAAAGAGATAGGTTACTTGTGTGAAGAAAATTGTTATGGTGATATTGAGCTTTCTTACAGGGTAAATAATTATACCTCTTTTAAAGCAGGCTTTACTAAGGATATAACTATAAAAATGCCACAATCATCAGAATGTAAATCATATCAATATACATACGATGAGTTCAAGAAAAAATTTAAATGGAAGTTTGATGAAACCTTAAAAGATATGAAAAGTGGTGCACGTCCAGTGTATTGTGCTTCATGTTTTGATAGTGACTCAACATCAAATCATATTTACAATAAGGAATGGTCTATGGAAAATCTTACCTTCTTTATTGATAATCCAAATTATTTAGATATTAACAAAATTTTATTACCATAGGAGGTGGAAATGTGTTAAAACCTTTTGCAAAGCCGGTCTATATCATACAGCCTTTATTGCCTGATATAGATGAATTTACCAAAATGATAAAAATAATCTGGGAAAGCAATCAACTAACCAATAATGGAAATATGGTAAAGCAACTTGAAGGTGAGCTTTCTAGCTTTTTAGGTGCAGACTACCTGTCGGTTTTCTCAAATGGAACTGTTGCATTGCAGTTAGCATGCAAGGTTTTAAGATTATCGGGAGAGGTCATAACTACCCCATTTACATTTTCTGCAACAGCCCACTCGCTAACTTGGAATAATATTAAGCCAGTCTTTTGTGATATTTTAGAAGATACGTTTAATATTAATCCAGATCTTATTGAATCACAAATAACAGAACATACTACAGCTATCATGCCTGTACACGTTTTTGGAATTCCGTGTGATGTGGAGAAAATCGAGCAAATTGCAAACAAGCATGGACTTAAGGTAATATATGATGCTGCTCATGCATTTAACGTCAAAATTAACGATAGTCCTATAGCATCCTTTGGTGATATATCTATGTTTAGTTTTCATTCTACAAAAATTTATCATACAATTGAAGGTGGAGCTTTAACTTTCAAAGATCCATACTTAAAGGAAAGAGCAGATTCTTTAAGAAATTTTGGGACACGAGAACTTGATGGTTTTTATGAGCCTGGTACAAATGGCAAACTAAACGAAATACAGGCAGCAGTAGGTATATTATTATTAAAACAAGTGGGCAAGGAAATAGCGAGAAGAAAGGAAATAACTAACCTTTACCGTAAATTATTAGATAACGTTTCTGGAATTACTCTAAACAGGGACATAGAATACGTCACACACAACTATCCATATTTCGTTATAAGAGTTGAAAAAAGTGAATATGGTTTATCTAGAGACGAGCTATATGAAAAGTTGAAAGGATATAATATAATTTCACGGAAATATTTTTACCCTCTATGCAGTAACTTCCAGTGCTATAAAGATATACCCTCAGCTTCTAAAACAACTCTTCCTGTAGCTAATAAAATTGCCGAAACAGTTCTTGCTCTCCCATTACACGGAAGAATGGTGGACAGCCACGTAGAAAAAATATGTGCAATTATCAAATATCTTGGAGGGAGAGTGATATGAAAGATATAGTAATTATAGGAGCAGGTGGACTTGGAAGAGAAGTAGCACAGCTTATAAATGAAATCAATGCTGATAAAAAGGAGTGGAACATACTCGGATACATTGATGAAACCCCCGAAAAACAAAAAACTGTTATCAATAATAATATTGTGCTAGGTAATTTTAACTGGTTTGAAGCTAACTCTGAAAGAGAAATATGGGCAGTATGTGCAATCGGTAATCCAAAAGATAAATTAAATGTTATAAACAAAACATCTGGTTATAATATAAACTTTGCAACTTTGATACACCCTAATGTAGTTGTAAATAAATTTACACAGTTTGGATTTGATTGCATCATTTGCAGCAACTCTTTTATATCAGTTAATACAAAGATAGGTAACCATGTATCGATTAACCCAGGCTGTGGCATTGGTCACGATACCGTTATAGAAGATTACTCTAGCCTGTACTGGAATGTTACTCTATCTGGAAATGTTCATATATGTACAGGTTGTGAGCTAGGCTCAAAAGCTGTGGTGATACCTAAAAGAACGGTTGGCAGCTGGAGTACTATAGGAGCAGGAGCTGTGGTAGTCAGGGATATTCCTGCAAACTGTACAGTTGTGGGTGTACCTGCAAAGCCTATAAAATTCTCTGAACATGCATAAAAATTTTTATTAGAAAGGACTGATAATTATGAAAGAATCTTTTTTTAGTAATATCTTAAGTGGTTTTACTAAAAAATCAAAGGAAATAGAAGAAATAGGTGAGACAAAAGAGAACAATAATATAGAAGAAATCAATGAAATAACAACAAGCTCTGTGCAGAAGAGCCCACCATATATACACTATGTAACATTTAATCGTCTAGGGGTGACAATAAAAAATTTAACTAATATACTTGATTCTGATGAGGATTTCGAAATGCATATTATCGACTGTAACTCAAAGGACGATACTTGGGAATATATTCAAAGCTTAACTGATAGTCGCATCAAGTCAAAGACTCGCTTTGAAATGAATAGGGGTCCAATTTATGCACTTAACTATGCTCTTACTAAAAGAAAGCCTGACCAGTATTTTATAAACATAGACAGTGATACATATATCAAAACTAAAAACTGGATATCACGTTTTATGGAGGTTTTCGAAGCATTTCCTGAAGTAGGTGTACTTGGAGTAATGAGAGATAAACCATATCCGAGATTTATGCCCCCTATTATACCAAGGGTTAACGGCGATATATCGTATCTTGAGCTTAAAAATGCAGAAATTGGTGGCATCATGGATTTTGTACCTGGACAGCTACAGTGCTTAAGCCCTGAACTTATAGCCGAAATAGGATATTGGTGCGAGGAAAATGGTTATGGTGATGCTGAGCTTTCCCCTAGGGTAAAGCATTACACCCCATTTACAGTTGGATTCTTGACAACTGTAGAAATTGATATGAAACAAACATTAGGATGTAACGAATGTAAGGCTAGAGATTTTTGCAAGCTTAGTAAGAGTATAAATACCTGCTATTCAATAAGCAAAAAGTCTAACAAAAACGAGTCCTTTGCTCTAAAATTCAAGTGGAAATATCTTGAAACTTTTAAAGAACTTGAAGAAGGAAAAAGAACGGCCTACTGTGCATCAATACATGATCCTGAATCAATAAAGAACAACGTATACAATCAAGAATGGGCAAATGAAAACTTCGACTTTTATTTAAATAACTCAAATTAACAGGCTTAATAAAAAGACAAATCATATGATTTGTCTTTTTATTAAGCTTGTCCAACATCATTTAAATTCATTTATATATTATCTATGTACATAAATCCCACAGTTAGATTATTCGTCACAATCATCATCATCCGTCAAATAATAATGTATTCTTTCAGTTCCCGATGAGATTTGAATAAGGGGAATATATAAAAGCTTTATATTAACATTACTATCTTCCTGAGTAACTTCTCCATAACGTCTCTCTGGATGATGTTTTTTGTGCTTTTTCTTCGGTGAGTTTTCAATGGTGCCTCCAAAATCCTCACGCATTCTTTCCACTAACTTACGTGATATTTCATCAGCAAGTCTTTCAGAAGAACCCAGCTTATTTACAATCTCATCAGTGCTTGTATTCCCGTAGGATTCATCAATATATCTGATTAGTTCGCTCCTTAAACTATCTTTAAATTCATCAGGTGCAACTATTCTAGCGAGTAGCTTGTCCACATATTCCAATGCTTCTTGATTCAACATTTCAACACCTCCTTTATAAGTGATTAAAGTTAGACGTAAAACATGCTAAAACTCCATATTTTACGCCTGGTCATTTACTCTATTCTTGCCTTCCTGAATCATGCTCATCTTTGCATTTAGCAGTCAATACATCTATAATCTTTTTTTCAAAAATTATTGCTTCTGCTTTAATTACAACTTTTCCTGTAATAATAGAGTGCTTACCGCAATTATGAAATTTTACATCTTTGCAATATGCTTTCTTAATTTCTAAACAAACATTTTTTTCATCTATGTCATTAGGTTCTCCTTCTTTTTCACAGTACTTACCTAAATGAATTTTTTCCTCTACAACTTCTGATTTAACAATTTTTCTCTCTACTCCACAAGAATCTAGATATCTTATAGTATATTTGTATACTACTATAATCACAATCTCCCGATTATGTTCATCTATTCTTATACACTTCCTAGTAACTTTAACATCACAATCTACTATTTGCTTTACAGTTCTGTATACCTTATGATGTATTCCATCTTCTATAGTTAAATTTTTTTCATATACTACAACATCCAATAAAGCTTTCACTTTACATTTTAACTTATCTTTGCTAATTTTTTCTACCTCTTCCATATAACTCACCTCCTTATGCCTTGTCAAATACATCAGATATGATTTTGTTTAACTCATTTATTATTTTTTCTTTCTCTAATGCTGTACTATTAGATTTTTCAGATAGAATAACGTCTCTGCAAATTTGTTTAAATAATTCTTCTCTCAGTTTTGTTTCTAACTTACTTACCTTTATACTTTTTGCTATTATAATCCCGCTTCTTATTGTTGGGCTAAAGTTCATATCTTTTAATTCTCTAAATCTTCTTATGATATCAACGATAGTCTCTGCAATTTTAGTCACGATTTTAGCTTGAGCTTTCAAAATTTGTATTTCTGTTTCTCTGTCTGGGAAATCTAAGCTTAATGTAATCATTCTGTCTTTTAAAGCATCTTGTAATTTATGAACACCTGCATATTCCACTGGATTACTAGTGAATATAACTCTAAAATCCGGATGTATTCTTATAACCTCTTTTCCATTCCTTTTAGAATTTGTCTCTATAATTTTTTCTTCAAGAATAGATAAAAATACATTATTAGTTTCTGGTCTAGATCTAGTAAATTCGTCATATATCAGAATATATCCATTTTTACAAGCTTGAAGAATACGTCCATCAATCCACTTCACTTCAACTTCCTCTTGTTGCTTTGCGACACTTGAAACATAATTATCAAATACTATCTTTCTTTTTAATCCATAACTATTTCCAAGCAAATCACTTCTCTCAAACTCCTCATTTCCAAACATTATCATAACCGGTCTTTCAAATTTGTTAGCTATATGTACTGCTAATGCTGTTTTGCCTGTGCCGGCTGGACCCTTGAAATGAATTGGAAATCCTGCTTGTAAATATATTAAGCTTCTATCTATTAAACTACTAATCTGAGGAGTTACAACAAACTTCTCATGAATCGACATATCTTCCAAGTAAAACTCCCCTCCTTGACTCAACTTTTAATGTTTATTATTTATAGTAGAAAGTGGAGAAACAATAAGCTCCCTCCACTCTCTACTTATGTTTATTCTCCTACTAATTCATGGTGATGATGATCATGATCTCCGCCTAGAAGACCTACTGCATCAGCATATATTAACCATGTCTCAACACTTGCTATAACAACCCTTGCTTCAATTGTTAGTAGTTCAATACCCACTAACGAAACAATTGCCCATACATCAATTACAATCCCTTTGTCTAGAATTCTATCTATAACTTCTACTAAACTTGAAGCATGAACTGATTTCTTAATAGTTTTCATTATTTCACCCCCTCCTTTAAGTTTTTTAAGGTTATTAGGGTACCCTACTTTATTATATGTTATTTAATTCATCTGTGCTCATTAACTTGATAGTATAACAAATTTATAAAGGGGATCATGGGCATTAAATTCTAAGTCAAGCCTTTATTTTTTGTTATACTTAAAGCTTGCATGGATTTTTTAATAGTCCCCATATTTGACCCCCTCTTGTTGTTTTAAAGTTATACAGCACCCTAATTCAAGTATATGCACATTTAGTTTTTTTGTGCCTGTCAACTAGATAGTTTATAAAATTTATTCTAAGTTTTCTATAAAGTTATAAAGTGGCCATGGACCACTATATTCAAAAATCAAACCATAATCTTCTACCTTTGAATTTAACTCCTTCATTTTCTCTAAGAATAACTCCTTCTCTCTACAGTCTATTAGCAATGAGGAATTCATCACCATATCTTGGTTTCTACCAGTAATCTCTTTAGCCAAAATTTTGTTAACTTTAGACTCTAATACTAAATCTTTTAATGTATCTATTATTCTTTCTATTATAAGGTTAACCTTACATATTGCTTGTTCATTTAAGCTATTTTCTAATTTCTTTTTCATAAAATATGCTGCACCCTTTGATATATTAGATGAATCTCCCTTGATTTTTTCTTTTTCTTCCCTCATATGATTGCTCATAAACTCTTTTTTATCCCAATATATTTTACATGACCATTCTTCTTTGCCTTGAAGCTTGCTTAGGTTTTCTATTAACTGTTTTTTATGTTCTTGTGCAAATTGTTTAATGTTACTATCATTATAAAAAACCGTGCAAAATTTTAGAGGTATAATTTGAGTATATTCCATAGCTTTTTTTATTACATCCATATGCCTCTCAGCCTTAATTTTCAACCAATTTAAGTTTCCTAAGTTTTCATCAATATAAGGATGGGCAAATTCATCTAAATCTACTTTACTCGTTACAGCACACATACCTCCACAATCTTCTAAGTACACATTATTTTTTTCATCTATACCTTTATATTCACCAATGTCAAAGCTTTCTAAAGCAAACCCATATACATAAGATGCTTGCTCCTTCATTCCACCTCCTCCTTAATCGGTGCTTCTAATTTTTTAACTTCTTCTATCTTTTTACTTTCTTCTAGTTGTTTATTATATGCTTTTGATGATAATAATGGATCATTCTTCCACCAATCTATTCCCATTTCCATTGCTTTATCTACTGAAGCTACAACAAGTCGTATCTTAATAGTCAATAATTCTACATCTGCAACAGCTATACTTATATCTCCAGCTATAACAACACCCTTATCTAACACTCTTTCTAGGATATCCCCTAGTGTGGAGCCTCCACCTGAATGTGTAATTCTATTTGGACTCATTAATACTCATCACCTCCCTATCTACATTAAGTCACCCAAAGGTCCTAAATTAATATTTAAGTCATCTTCGGTTAACTCAAAAATATCCATTAACTCTTTCATTTTTTCATCAAGCTTCATAAAGGTTAGTCCAAGTTCTTCTATTTCTTGTTCTGATAAAGAATTATTTTCAATTCTATTCATAGCTTGTTTTTCCATTAATCTTCTTAAAAGCTCTATTAAAGTCAAAACTAATTGTGCTAAACCTTTATCAACATTATCTTTGTTAGCTTCTAATCTATTCTTTGTAGTTTGTAGTTTTTCGATTTCTTCTTTAATATCTAAGTCTTTCAAATCTAATACTCCCTCCGTTCATCTAAGCTAACAAAGCTGTAAGGTGGCCATGGTCCAGATACCATTACTTCAAAATCCTCTCCATGCTCTAAATTATTAATACATTCTCTAAATAGGTCCATATTTTCTTTTTCTATTAGATATGCACCATTAAAAATAATCTTGCCATTTTCATTATACTTTTTCTTATCTTTAATAACTAACTTATATATGCTATTCTCAATAGGATATATTTTTTGTTTTATTTCTTCTATTTTGTTTTTCTTATTTGTAAACTCCTTAAATTTTTTAATCATATAGCTGTATCCATTACTTTCTTCTATATCATTTTCTTTGCATTCATCAGAAATATTTTTACTAATAAGAATTTTTACCCCCATCTCAACGGTACCTGATATGTTTTCAAAATTACTTAATATCTTGTCGTTATATTTATTACAAAACTTTTCTAAGCTAGCTTCTGATAATAAAATTGTTGAAAATGAAAAAGGAATTACATCAGATTTTTCCATCAGCATTTCCAGCACTTCCTCATGCTGCATTAAATATTTATATTCTGTCTCTAGTTTCCTAGTATCAATTAAGCTATAAATAAGTGAATAATCTTTATATTTATAAACTAGCAGCTGTGCTTCTTTAACTCCCCCGATGTCAAAACTATTTACATCTAATTTATTAATAACTGCGTATATATAATAATATTCTATCAAATTCTAATCACCTAACTTTCCGTATATTTATTTATATTTTCAACTGCTGTAACTATTAATCCTAGCCCAACATAAATTAGATCAACATTAGCTACAGAAATAGTTAAATCCCCTTTTATAACAATTCCCTTGTTTAGAAGTCTATCTAATAGTTCTAGGAGTGTGGTATCTTTTTGTTCTATGACCTCATTACTCATATCAATCCTCCTCACCCTGCCCTCTCCCTAATTAGGGAGAGGGGAATACTACTCGTCATTTTGTTTTTTGTTAGCTTCTAGTAATCTCTCTATTAACTGTTCTTGCGCTTTATTATACTCCCTTTTGGAAATTTTACCGTCTTCATACAAAATATTTAGCTCCATTAAGTTCTTTTGTATAGCTGCTTTTGAATAGTACTCCTTCTCGGCATAATCTATAATAGTTTCAATTATTTTAACTACACCTTTTATAACCATAATTTCTCACCACTAATCTATTTCAAATTTTTCGTTTATAAAGCTATAAGGCGGCAATGGCCCTATGTATTTAAAATTGAAAATATCTATATATTTTTGATAAAGCTCATTTATAGCCTCATCAAACTTTTTCTCATTAGCTTTATCAACTAAAAAAGATGCATTTAATGCCATTCTAGGTGTAATTCCTTCACTAATAAGAAAATCGTTCGTGTAATCCTTCAACCTATTGGTTATTTCATCTGCATATTTTTGTCTTAAATCATTAACCCTTTCCTCAACCATTTTTCCAAGCTCTATTTTATCCTGCTCTGTTATCTTTTTCTTGTTCGCTAATTGCTTTTTAAATGCTACAATTTCTTTATCTTCTATATCTTTAGAAAAACCTTCCTCCTTCCATGTAAGTTTCAAACTAACTTCTATTTTATTTTCTACTTTTTGAAATAATTTTAATATAGCAGAATAATTTTTCATTAGAAATTTCTCTGCTTGCTCTCTTGACTCTGTCACCATACCATAACTAATAGGTATAACATCTCGCTGTTTGAATACATCTCTTATAACCTTATCATGCTTTAATATTCCTTCTTTTGTTGCGTTAATATTTGATTTCATGCTTTCACAAAGCAAAACTATGTCTTCGTGGCTAATAAAACATTTATTTTTAATATTTACTCTTTCATTTAAATCATTTTGCTGAAAGATACAATAACAGTAAAGCTTTTCCACTAATTCATCCTCCTAACTATTCTTCGTATAGTTCTTCAATCGAGCCTTTTTCTCTCATCCTTAGCCGCTTAAATGATTTTATACCGCAAGAATTATCAAGATCTATTTGATAAGTTTCTACTAAAGGTCTTTTAGCTTTTTCCCTCATATAATCATCATAAACCATTACCTCTATTTCTACAATCCAGTTGTTTTCTACAGATTTAATCCCTGTTATTGTAGCATCCTGTTTAAAAAACTCCTGTGAAAATTTACTTATAGACTTCCTAACGTCTGATAAAGACATGCACTCACCTTCCTTGTTTTTTTATATTATATAAAATTATATGTATAGTATTGATTATTATGATTAAAAAAATGTTTACAATATGATAAAAATATGTTACAATTTGTAAAAATAGTTTTACTATTAAAATATTTTACACAAAAGAAAAATTTAGAATAGTACGTGAGTTTACTTAACTAACTGAAAGCAGTGAGGTACGTACCACAGAACATATAGAGGTGAACTATGAAAAGATTTAAACATGCTTTAACATTAAAATGGATTAATTGTATAAAAAAGTATAAAATCAAATATGTGATATTGGTATTTCTGTCACTTTTAGAAATAGGTGTATCAGTAATGCAACCCATACTTTTTGGTAAATTGATATATTCACTGACGAATAAAAATTACAACGAAATAATGAATTTCACGTTGTTGCTGTTTACTTTTAAGGCACTCGAGATATTTATTAGTGGAATTAAGTTTTATTTGCTACATTATTTAAGAAATACTATAAATGAAATTATTCGAACCGATATAGTAGTAAATATTTTAAGAAACGGTATCAAATTACCGATTACTTCGATAAATGAAAGAATTAAAGAGATTGCGGAGGTTACACGAAAAGGTGACGAAATTATAGAAATTGTAATAAAATGTTTAAAGCTACTTGTAATAACTATTATTGTATGCATAACTGCAAATTTTATCGTCGGTGGAATTATTTTACTATATATGTTAGTGTATCACTTTGGAATTAATGTAATGTCAAAGCCTATACAAAAAGATGTAGTTAATATGAACTCGTCCAAGGATCAATATTTTTCTAGGTTTCACGACTTATATGATAAACCAGATTTAGAAAAGCTAAAAAAACTTAGCGTTGCTACAAGGTTCTTCAGAAAGAGTAGAATAATTTACAATATAAATTACGACAAAATGCTTGTCGTTCTAGGAATAATAGAAATTTCATTTCAATTATTAGTGTATGGTTCATTAGGTATTTTCTATTTTAATAATGTTTTAGCAATAGACGTAATTATATCATGTATAACGTATTTTGCAACAATTACCTCTGTGTATATGGAGATAAGTATCTTTAGTATAAATATGAAACAGTTGAACATATCTTTTGAAAGGATTAGTGAGCTTATGGGAAAGAAAATTTTGTCATAATTAGGGACACAAATGGGGTCAGGTCTGAATTATTCACTTACCTCATCTTCCAATTATCTCTTCCATATAGTCTGTCCTCATCACTTCCCCAGCTTTTATCTTTGATATCATTAACACTTGCAGGTTGAGCTTATTCACTAATTCTGTACTCGTTGTTTCGCAGTGCTTTACTGCCAAAAGCACTATTATTTTTCTTATATCCTGCTCTTGCTTTCACTTTATTGTGCGATAATATATTTAGAACAAAGCTAGTATCAACAAAATCAGCTTTTTCTCTTATATATTTACTATAACTACTCCATTCATAATTAGCATCTTTCGTTATATTTGCTTCTACAGGATTTCTGTGTATGTATTTCTTCTTATCCTCAGGTTTTTTCAAGACATATTCCCCATTATTTCCCCTTGCCATAACATGGTATAACGCCCCACTATAATGCATTCTCTGTTTTCTTGCCACCTATTATCACCTCACAATTCTTTAACTATCTTTTATCTTGTTTTTCAACAGCTTTGGTTGAATAAGTGAATAATTCAGACCTGACCCTAAATAATGGACCCTACTCACACCACAACCTCAAAAATCCTCTTCCCTTCTAATTCTATCCATTCTCTTGTATATTCCTTTTTCTTGTTAAAACTAAACAACACCAAATATCCTGTATTCTCATTTTGCGAATCTAGATATCTCACAACCTGGTCTAGCCCTTTTTGCTCCTTTACTTTGCCATGCCAAATTTTT
>MGOW01000028.1:16092-16309 GCA_001797255.1 Clostridiales bacterium GWE2_32_10 | reverse complement strand
AGTATGGGTTGTGGATGGCTACATTGGGCTCTCCTGAATGTAATGCCGCCTCCATATTATCCCATGACCGCCCTGTGTCCTCCTCTGTGTGGTCAGGGGAGAAGTAATATAAAGGCGAAGTGTCGAAGCTACTTATAGTGCCATCTAGCTCACCCTGCATGTGTAGGTAGTACGCATAAGGCAAAGCACTCAACAGCTCGTACCCGAACTCTATATG
>MGOW01000028.1:0-15954 GCA_001797255.1 Clostridiales bacterium GWE2_32_10 | reverse complement strand
GTACAAATTCTGTTCTATTCCATAAAGCCTGACCAAATGCATTTACAAATCTAAGTTCTATATCTTCTTCATACCATTTATTAGTTTCGATAACTCCATTATGTAAATCATTTGTTGTATTATCAAATGTTATACATTTCTTATTTACATTAGACAAATACATTATCCTTAATTTTCCCCTTATTCTTATATCTCCAGTCTGATCTTGATATACAAGAGAATCATCTGTTAAAAATTCATACTTACTAATTATTTTATTATCTTTCATATTTTTCACATAATTATCAACAAATTTTTCATTACCATAGACATCATTGAAATGATACCGTATCGCATCCCTTATCCCCATACTATCTTTCGTATAGTCCATATTATAAACGCTATCCAAATACTCTGTTGCATATCCTCTTATTTTAGATATTACTTGCCTTCCAGTTCCTGAATAAACCGAATTATAAACAAGGTCATTATATAATTCTTTATTACTTCTAAATGCATCATCTTCATACTTCGCCTTTTGATTATACGCATATTCATATAACTCCACTGGTATCTCCGGATTTATTCTGTAGAAATCGGCTGCATTTTTAGGTAGTTTTACCGTGTCATTTTCTACGTCATCTATCGTATTTGTTGGCTTAGTTACTTTAGCTCGTTCATCTATATCAATCAACCGCAATATAACCGTCGTAGCCTCTGCACGTGTTAAACTTCTATAAGGTTTGAAATATCCATCTGGGTAGCCTATTAGTATCCCTTTGGCATATACCTCTGTTATAGGTGATTTGCTTGTATCAGCAAGGAGGGGGTATTCTTTGATAAGTGTTGCATATGCTTTCTGGTCTTCAATAGCATCAATGACGTCATCTTCTTTGCCTGCTAAAGCACGGTTTATGAGTATAGCCATCTCTTCCCTTGTGATAGCTCTGGTATAATCATAGCTACCGTGGTATATTTCGAAATCATCGGTTCTTAAGATATTTAGTTCGGTGGCTTTCTTTATGTATTCGCTAGCCCAATACTCTGTTCCATTTTGTATGTCATTATCTCCAAGTCCTATAAGCATCATCTTGATAAACTGATCAGCCTGTACGCCATTGTTAGGTTTAAATGTTCCGTCAGGAAAACCTGCAACAATATTCTTTTCAACAAGTTTATCCACATTCTTTAAATACCACTCCCCATCATTCACATCAGAAAATCTCCCCACTGCATTTACATTAACAGCCAACCCGACAGCCATTATTCCAGTTATCATCGCCGTATTTAAAACCTTATTCATCAAACCACCATCTCCTTTTTTAATTTAAAATTGCCCTTTGTACTCTAGATTTTCTTTTTGTAAAATATGTATCAGCCTGTTTTTGAGTTTCTTATTTTCATTATACCTTAGTGCCTCAAGTGTAGTCTTATTTCGCTTTAGAAATGCCCTTATTACATCATTTGCAATATCTGATTTTGCTTCTTCTAATATATCCTGCTCTATCTTGAAATCTGTTACTTCAAATTCAGATTCTCCACCATTAAATTTTATAAATTCTTTCTTGCCTAACTTTATATTTTTAGAGAACATTTTAAATACAGTTTCAGTATCTATATAATCAGGTAGCTCTTTACTATAATCTAGATAGCTATTTCCTATATATTTATCTACTACTTCATTGTAATAATCATTTTTTCTAATTTTATGTGTATATCTAATAATTTCCTTAAATTCTTTTTCATCCTTTACCTTATTATATCTAAATCCTTTCTTAAATATATATACGTCCTTATCATATTTCTTTTTAAAATATACTACGTAGTTTAGTTTTATTCTTCGTATTACTTCCCCTATCCCATTATCAATGGCACTTATTAGGAAATAAATCTGTCTATGACTTAGACAAAATGCATACATATTAAAACCAGCTTCACATAGCTTTACCTTCAATATCTTCAAAAACATATTTTCATCTTGCAAATCAAAAAACATGTCCTTGTCATCATTTACTTCTAGTAACACATAATACACATTTTCAAAATCCATCTTATTACCTCCCGTCAATTTATTCTGCCTCAGATTTTTTAATATTACCATATTTTTACTACCTTGTCTACAAATCCTAATTTAACAGTAATATTTCATGAATGAATGACCTGATTTTTTTTCATTATAACATTTTATGACAACGATTGTGCATTTTATTCGATTTTCTAATTTAAAAAATATCTTCTTTACAAAATACTATAAAGTTTGATATAATATATTGAAAATTTATCTGGGAGGTAGATTATGAAAACTCGTTGTTTTGATCAAGTCATTAAAATTTTACTGATGTCGTTGTTTTTTATCGTTGTGTCAACCCCTCTTGCTGTTACTGATAATAATTACACTATAAAAAGTTATGACGTAAATATATCTATCAACAACAATAATATTTACAATGTAACTGAAACTATTTTAGTTTATTTTAGCCAAGAATCCGTAGGAATAACTAAGAGAATTCCTATCAAATATTATAATTACAAGCATAATGTTTCTGACATAAATATAATAAATGAAGAGAATATTCTTTATAATTATACTCTCGAAAAAGATGGGGATTATCTCGACATAGAAATAGGCTCACCCGATCAATTAATAAGCGGCTATAAAACCTATATTATCTCCTATTATTATGATATGGGTGAAGACATATACAGCTATAGGGATGAGATAAATTGGAATATACTAAATAATACATGGAATTCAAACATTTATAGATGCAATTTTAAGGTAGAACTCCCAAAATCTTTTACTCATTCAAATATCATGCTTAGCACTGATGCTTCAAAAGCACGTGATGACTCTAGTGTTATTTGGGATGTTCGTGATAATACTATTTTCGGCAACACAATACGAGCACTAAACCCAAATGAAGTACTTATTTTAACTATATCATTACCTAATAAATATTTTTTAGACGTTACCCAAAAACCTAAAAATATTATACCTAATGTATTAATCGTGGGTATATTTATAATCTTTACATTATCTCTTATTTCCTATTTAGAATTCAAGCTAAACAGACGTAGTATTAAACCAAATACATCGCACACTCCACCATTTAATCTTAATTGTGCTGAAATAAAGTATTTATATAACCATAGCCTAGACACACATGATGTTAATTCTATTATGATGCAATGGGCTAATAAGGGGTTTGTAAAAATTGAAAAGAAGTTGTTAAAGCATCTAGGTGTATTTGCAACTACTGAGTTTTTCATAACCAAAACTAGCGATATTAAATCTGAAGATGACTATGAAATAAATTTCTTTAACGCGATATTTTCACTAGGACAGTCTATATCCTTGTATAAAAATAGATTTAAAATAAAAAAGCTAGCGTTTAAGGCTAGACTTAATGTGATTTCTAAAATCAAGACACAGTATAAGCCTTTTGATACTTTCTATAGTACTCGACTTATATTTATCAAATGTTCTGCACTTATAATCCTAGTTTCGGTTATATCAAATTTCTTTTACTTTGTTACATGGGATTTGCCTTTTTCATTATCTATAGGTGGGTTGTTTTCCTTAGTAATACACTGGATATATACAAATCTTCTCATTTTACAAAATGGGCAAAAAAGGGCTACAAGCATTTCCTATATTATTAGCTATTTACTTAAATTTGGAATAACTCTTTTTATCTTACTTTTTGCTGTTATCGGGCTTGTGATAAATATTTCACTTTCAATCCCAATTTATTCAATAATAGGAAATGAAACAACTGTACAGATTTTCCTATTATATATAGTTATGTATCTCATTATACGAAAATTTACAATAAATACTTTTAAATTAAATCATGTTGCAATAGATAAAATAAACGAGGTTGTTGGATTTGCTCATTTTATAGAATCAAAGGGTACTGAAAAACTAGAAGCAGGATTAAAAGAACACCCCCATTTATTCTTTGAAATATTACCTTATTCAATATCTTTAAGAAATTATAACATGTGGGTATCAAAATTCAATGCTTCCTCAACACCACCTGTAAAGCCCGAATGGTACATAACAGATGCAAATTTTGATGTTAAAAAATTCGCATCCGATATGTATAAAATGATGTATGAATAAAATCCCCAGGATGACACAAAGCGAGATTGCTTCGTTTCTCAGAATGACATGCTGCTATATTCTATACTACCGATGCGAGTAATAATAATTCTTCGTTATCATTATATATTTCCGGAAACTCGCTTATCGGTAAGGGGTTTTCTCCTTTTCCAACTTCTATGGTATAACCTGGGCGTCTATATTCTTTTATAAACCAATCCTTATATCCAGTATATGAGCTTGTTCCATAAGTCTCTTCTAATATATATCCACTTACCCCTTCAAACATCTCCCCAATCCTTCTTGCTTCCTCGGTTGCCATATTCATAAAGTTCCAGTATATAACCTCACCTTGTGAATGGTATGCTAGGACAAGTCTTGGATTTATTCTTCGGGTAAAATCTGCAACTGTTTTACTTTCTGGTTCTGATTCTGGAGATGGTCCGCTATATTTACTAGGAGCTGGTCCTGTTATTCCTAATTCCCTCTGAACTTGCTGATATTCTTCCCAACCTGCATTATAATTATGGTTTAAATCCACACCTTTATTATTTGCTTGCCACGTTCTAGAAAAATCCATACTTCCATTATTCCATCTTATTAGATTTGCATAGTTAGGATTTGTAGGTCGTAGTCCATTTATTACAAGCTCTATTCCATCAGGATTTACCATTGGCATTATGTATATTGTTGCCTTATTGTATAAATCTCGTATGTTATATCCCCTTATATTCGAATTCATAACATAACCCTCGGCAAAGTTTTCTAGCCACTTCATAAGCAGTGGCGATGTAATCCATTCAAGGGAATGGTGTGCAGCGTTATAAAACACCTTATTCGGTCCAACACCTATCTTCAAAGCATATAAATTTCGCCCTAGTACACTTTTACCTGGTACCTCAACTCCTATAAATGGATACCTAGCCTTTAACCCCCTTACATTATAATCTAGCACCTCATATGTATACCCCACGTCTTCTAGCACAACATCTATCCCATATGGTACTATTATTCTTTGTGCCACCCTTAATCCAGTTGGTATCAAGCCTGGGTTTGCAGCCTCTATGAAGGGAACTGTAGTGTTAAATCTTCTTGCTATACCGCTTAATGTATCTCCTGATTTTATAGTATACTGAGCATACCCAAGCAAAAATTTCTCAAGTACCTGCCAAGTTTTCTGCCCTACTATTCCATCTGGAACTAGTCTATAGTTTCTTTGGAAATTTTTAACCTCTGTAAGTGTTTTATTCCCAAATACACCATCAACTACAATCGGTCCATATCCTATTTTATTTAGTACTGATTGTAGTACTTTCACATCATTTCCTCTAGAATTATATCTTAAAACTCTCAAAAAAATCACCCCAATATAATTAATAAGCTTTAACTTATATAATTATATTAGGGTTTTTATTTGTTTATGCTACTTCCTCAAATTCAATCTTTTATTTAATTCACGATATTTTTCGATATCTTGTGCTTTTATATAGTTTTGCAGTCTTCTTCTTTTACCAACCATCTTGAGTAATCCTCTACGTGAGTGGTGATCCTTCATATGATCTTTCAAGTGTGCAGTCAGTTGATTTATTCTTTCTGTAAGTAATGCAACTTGAACCTCTGGTGAACCTGTGTCTGTAGCAGTCTTACCAAATTCTGCAACAATTTCTTGTTTTCTTTCTTTTGTCATAATTATCCCTCCTTAATAAATTTTATCTAATCCACCATTTACCAAGATTCGGTTGGAGAGTCGCCAAAACCTGAGTAAAGGTACCTTAGTAATAATATAATACCACATTATCTATATATTGTCAAATATTTTTTAAACTAAAATCTCATTTTTCGTTACAGTTCAGACCTGCCCTGTCATTGCGAGCCTATTTTTGGCGTGGCAATCCAGTTTCTTACTGATACATCTCTTGTATCCTCTTTTGATACTCATCATTTCCTAAAAACTCATCAAAGCTTACCTGTTTATCAAACACGCCTTTCGGTGTTATCTCTATAACTCTATTAGCTATTGTGTTTATAAATTGGTGGTCATGTGAAGTAAATAGCATTGTTCCTTTAAATGCCACAAGTCCGTCATTAACTGCTTGTATTGACTCTAAATCTAGGTGGTTAGTAGGTTCATCTAGCATTAACACATTAGCTCCTGAAAGCATTAGTTTTGAGAACATACATCTAACCTTCTCCCCTCCTGATAAAACATTTACCTTCTTTAAAGGTTCCTCATTTGAAAATAGCATTTTACCTAAAAATCCTCTGACAAAACTTTCTGACTGGTCTTTAGAAAATTGTCTTAGCCAGTCAATCATATTAAGCTCCACCCCGTCAAAATATTGGTGGTTGTCCTTCGGCAGATAATCTCTTGTTGTTGTAACTCCCCATTTATATGTACCACTATCTGGTTCTATTTCTCCCATAAGTATTCTAAATAGCGTCGTTTGTGCTAATTCATCCTTACCTAAAACCACGATTTTGTCACCTTTATTAAGGTTAAATGAGATATTATCTAAAACCTTTACACCATTTATTGTCTTACTTATTCCATCTACAGTAAGTATGTCTTTCCCTGCTTCCCTTTCAGGAGTAAATCCTACAAAAGGATATTTCCTTGAAGATGGTTTTATGTCGTCTAATGTAATCTTTTCTAATAGCTTCTTTCTGGAAGTCGCTTGCTTAGACTTAGAAGCATTTGCACTAAATCGTTCAATAAATTTCTGAAGCTCTAATATTTTCTCTTCCTTCTTTTTATTTTGATCCTTTGCCATTCTAAGTGCTAGCTGACTAGACTCGTACCAAAAATCATAATTACCTGTGTACAGTGTAGCCTTTTGGAAGTCTATATCGAGCATATGCGTACATATTTTATTTAGGAAATGCCTATCATGCGATATTACAATCACAGTATTAGGATAGTCGAGCAAAAACTCCTCAAGCCAGTTTATAGCCCTAAAGTCTAAGTGGTTTGTTGGCTCATCTAGTAGCAAAACATCAGGTGTTCCAAAAAGTGCTTGTGCGAGTAACACTTTTACCTTTTCTGACCCTTTTAAGTCTTTCATTTTCTTTTCAAATAATTCTTCATCAAGTCCTAAACCATTCAAAAGCTTTTCCGCATTTGATTCCGCATTCCAACCATCAAGCTCTGCAAAATCCGCTTCAAGCTCCGATGCCCGTATACCATCTTCGTCTGTAAAATCTGCTTTTTCATATATCTCATCCTTTTCCTTCATGATGTCATACAACCTCTTATGCCCCATTATAACGGTATCCCTAACTACAAACTCATCAAATTCAAAATGGTTTTGCTTAAGCACTGCCATCCTTTTGCCTGGTTTTATTGATACATCACCTTCATTCGGCTCTATCTCTCCTGAGAGTATCTTCATAAATGTAGTCTTTCCGGCACCATTAGCACCTATTACCCCATAGCAATTTCCTTCTGTAAACATCACATTTACATCCTCAAACAACTTCTTAGCCCCAAATCTGAGCCCTACCTTTGTAACTGTTATCATATTTTTTCCTCCTAATTTTTATTTTTTTATACGAAGTTTATACGAAGTTTATACGAAGTTTATACGAAGTTTATACGAAGTTTATACGAAGTTTCATATATCTACTTCCCAATAACCTGACCTCTTATTACCATTTCTTTTCAGTACTCCTAGTTTTTTTAGTGTAGACATATTAGTTTGTACTTGTCTTTCTGATAAATCAAGCTCTTTAGATATTTTTTCTGCAGTTAACTCCCTGTTTCCTTTAATTAATTCTAATATTTTAAGCTGTGTTTTACTAAATTTAATTTCTTCCTCTTTTTCATACACCGACGCTTTACCACTCCATCCTCGTTCTCTAATGAATCTTACAATAAAATAGCTATCACTAATCTCAAACTCTGGTTCAAGAAGACCTGCTAATGTACATGCAGTTTTAATTCTGTGTATTCCTGTTCCCATCTTCTCAATATATTCTGCTCTATGTAGAATATTTGCTATTATAGGATTCCTCGGAACACTCATTGTTCCAAATTTACTTTCAGGTAATCCTTTAGGTAATCCACCTGAGTTTGTTATCTCTACCCTATCATCGAATATTTCAATCATTACATTCGTTCCTTTTTCAAAATAATCTCTATGACATATTGCATTTGTAACTACCTCTTTTAGAGCAACCTGTGGTATTTCTAAAATTTCTTTTCTAATTATATTCTCATTATTTATTTCATACCTTAAATTTAAATGTTTTTCCAAAAATGCCATCGTATCATCTATCGCAGAAATAAGATTATTTGAAAAATCCTTTTTATCTATTATATACAGTTTTTCATTTCCTTTATAAAGAGCACACACTACTTTTCCTTGCATTACATAATAATCATAATCTTTTATAAAAAATAGTAACCCTGCATTTGTAAAAATCGTTTTGCCATTTTTATCTATAGCACATCCCAGATTTTTCAACATAAGCTCCGCTGGTAAAGCATCTGTTATTTTTGCAAGTTTTAAAAACCGTTTATATGTTTTTTCATCTAATTCCTTATCCACCTCTATCTCTATACTCACCTGCTCATCAAATCTTACCTTTCCTTCTGCCTGTATAAACTCTATTATCTCATTTCTTTCTAACTTCTGTGAGTTCGGACCTACTCTCAGATAAAATCCTTTAGAGCAACTGTACGGCTTACTTTTGCCTTCAGGGACCCTTATTAAAATCAAGTTTTCTTGTATTTCTACATTCAGATTCACACTAGGTTCAATTTGCCTTAATGTATCCTGTACCCTAGAACGATTAACATTTGAAACGTCTATACCTTTTATCATACCATTATCAGATATACCTAACAACAACAATCCACCTGATGCATTCAAAAAAGCACAAACTTCCTCGGCGAGTGTCTTATCTGCCGATTCCTTAAACTCAATCTTGTACCCCTCTCCCTCTTCTATAATTACCTTTAATTCTTCTCTAGTTAGCATCTTTTCACCACCCATATAACATACTTTTGTAAAAATCACAATTTTTACTTTATATCACTAATCCTCCATCTATCATTATCTTTATTTAATGTAAACGTTAACGGATTCTCTAAATTTCCTTCTTGTAAATCAACAACTATTTCCATATAACTATCGTTATATTTTATTCTTTGAAATTTTAAATTTGACTCATTACTCCATTCTGAATGATAATTTTCAATATATTTAGTCAAATCAACTTTTTCAATTTCGCTATTAAACCTTATTTCATTTATTCTGTCTTGTGTTTGGATATTTTGTCCATAATGTTTCTCAAGCCATAAAATATCTATGTATTGATATATAACATCTTCTGGTTTGGTTGGATATTCCTCTATATCGTAGTTGTTTTCTCTTTCAGAAAAACTATTCCCATCCCATTTATAATATCTATCTATATAATGATAATATGTACCATAATCACTCCTCATGGTTACTACTCCATCATATACACCGTCTTCATCAGTATCAACAAGATCACATGAACCATCTCCAGTAGGAGACGATACGGACAATAATGTTTCTAAACTATTATCCCTGAGTGCATATATTTCACATCCTAGCGGATGTGCTCCATTAGTAAGTTCTACATATATATATTTGTCATTAGAATTATTTAATCTAACAGTTTCTATATTATAAATATTATATCCCCAAGAAGCTATAGTATCTTGAATTCTTTCAAACCCATTTTCTGTTTTTTTAATAACATAAGTTATCTTATAAAACATATCCATCCACTCTCCTGAGGATCCAAAGGAAACTACATACTCATCTTGTCCATCGTTATCTAAGTCATCTTTTAAAACCTGTATTAATTCACTCTTATCAACCGAATCTGGTATAGGTAATCCTTTTATATACTCTCGTAACCCCTCTGTATTCAAATCACCAATTATTTCATCCTTTTTATTTAAAGCATAATCTTCCCATATTAGTTTATACGAATTTGCAGCATCTAAATTATACTGAAAAAACCATCTTATATTTCCATACCACGCTAAGTAGTCTATGTCATATTCCATTTCATAATTATAATTTTCACTATTTACCAAATCTTCATTTTCAGTTATTAAATCATTTATTTCAGTTACATCTCCATAAGTTACCATACTTAATATTAATTCTGCAAATGTACTTTCATTTCTGTTTCTTTTAAATTCTATTCTTTTTTCATTAAGTATATTTAGATGATATTCACAAGATAAATCATACGAAAACTCATATTTGTTATATTGATTCAATTTATACACCACTTCTAACGACTTGTTTCCACCATATTTTTCACCTTCATAATTTTCAGTTACTATTGCATCATAATTTCCATCATTATCTACATCTATATATTTAAAATTTCTACCTACATTTTCTCCCTGTAACATAAGTATATACTTACCTTCATGCTTTTCAAACATATAAATATTTTCTGCACCCTCATAGGCATCTAAATAGATATATATTTCATTTATCCCATTTTTATTTGCATCTTCTATACGTACTAAGTCATTACATATAATTGAAGCAAACTTGTAACGATCATCAATATTAGTATTTACAGATTTATATTGACCCCATAATATTCCATTAGTATTTACTAAATCCGACAATTTGAATGCCAAAACTTCTTTTTCATACACTACTGCATCTGATATATCCAATTTATATTCACCATCTTCTATTAATCTAATTGGCACATTAACTCGTATATTCCCCTTTTTTATATTAACACTCGTTGTTGCCTCATCCTTTATAATATCTAGCTCTTGCTCGTCTATATCTACTGTCATGGTATCCCCATCCCATGTAACTTCCTTATCTAAGCTTTCACTTATAAATCTTAGTGGCACCATAGTCCTTCCATTTATTATTTGTGCTGGTACATCTATTTCCGTACCACTTCCATTTATTTTTGCCGCAGTACTGTTTATGTATAGCTCTATCTTCTTACCCTCATTTTCACCTGTCACTTTTTGCGTAGCTTCATCCCATCCGACTGTTAACCCTAGCTCTTCAAATATTTTTCTAACTGGTACTAACGTCCTATCATTTACTATTACTGGCTCCTGGTCTTCAAAAAATATTTCCTGCCCATTTAGTAATACTCTTATTTGTCCCTCTGCATTACTAATCTCACAAAAACTAGTAATAAACATAATCACAAGTAAACTTAAAACTATTTTCTTCATTATTTTCCTCCCCCTCCAATTTAATACAACTCTTCGTCGTATTTATAACACATCTCCTAATATAAATTTTTAAAGTTCAATTCCAATTGTAAATTTAGGCTCTTCTTTAGGTAAAGTTCCAAATGTTACATTATATTTCAAATTCGGATTAACTCTTTCAAATTCTGCTATAATACGTGAGGCCTCTAATATACTATTCATATCATCAACTTGCACTCCATGTGTTCTAAAATCCCTTTTTGCAGATATATTTTCTCTTTTAAAAACTTTCATTATTTCTACATTTCCACTCTTTTGTTTTGCCATATCTCTCATCTCCTTTCATAAACCAATATCACATTCCATCTACACCAAATACCCTCATCCCATTTTTCGTAGTCACCTTCACAACCTCATCTTCACCCATTCCCTTTATCTCCGCAATCTTTTTTACGACATAAACCAAATTAGTCGAGTCGTTTCTCTTGCCGCGGTTTGGTTCTGGTGAAAGGTATGGTGCGTCTGTTTCTATCACTAGGTGTTCTATGTCTATATTTTCTACTACCTCTACCAATTTTTTAGCATTTTTAAATGTAATTACCCCACCTATACCTAGGTAAAATCCCATATTTACGTATTCCTTTGCAATATCAAGACTTTCGCTAAAAGCATGTATTATTCCTCGCATGTTAGTATTATAGTGTTTCTTTACAATATTTAATGTATCCATACAAGCTTCTCTGCTGTGTATTATTATAGGAAGCTTTAGCTCATCTGCTAGTGCTATTTGTTTCTCAAACCAAAACTTTTGCAAATCTCTCGGTGAATAATCATAGTGATAATCAAGACCTATCTCACCAATAGCAACCACCTTTGATTCTTTCGCCATAACTCGAAGCTTTTCTATGTCACCATCTTTTAAATCTTTAACATCATGCGGATGCACGCCTACTGATGCATAGATAAAATCATATTTTTTAGCAAGCTCTATACTAGCAATTGAAGATTTTAAATCAGCTCCGCAGTTTAATACAAGACTAATACCTTTGTTTTTCAAATCTGGTAGAAATTCATCTCTATCATTATTAAATCTACCATCATTATAATGTGCATGTGTATCAAACATTTATTCCCACCCCTTTACTTTTATCCTCGTGTTTTTCTTCCATCCCCTGTTATGTCTATTTTCTCGCCTAGATACTTTGGCTTTACCTTTAATATAGAGAAGAATACATCTTTGCATACTGCTATGCTTTCCCTTATTTTATAATATTCCATATTCATATATGGTCGCAAGTCTGCGGATATTCCTGATGCATTTATGTTAAATTCTTTTGCTAGGAATATAGCTCGCTTTAAATGATATTCCTGAGTTGATATTATCATGTCATTAAGTCCAAATATATACTTTGCCCTGTATACACTCTCGTATGTACTAAATCCTGCATGGTCCATGAATATATCAGCCTCAGGAACCCCTTTTTTTATTGCGTATTTTCTCATCGCATTTACTTCATCATAACCTTTTTGTCCATGGTCACCACTCATCAGTATCTTCTTTACCTTTCTTTTTTTATATAATTCTATTGCTATCTCTAGCCTATCTTGTAATATGGGTGATACGTTCCCACTTTGAAAAACATGTGCCCCAAGTACCATAACAGCTTGTTTAGGCTCTACATTATCTATAGTTGTAATATAATTTTTAGAAAGCAAATTAACGTATATATTTATACCCAAATACAAAATAGTTAATATCATTATAACAATAACTACTACCTGCATAAAAGCCTTCACCATCTTCTTTAAATTTATCTTCCCAAGCATCATACCAACATCATCTCTTTTATAACCTCTAGTTCTTTTTCTACTTCTAACCTTGGAAATAGTACATCGCCTTTAAGTATCCTGCCTGTAAATGTGTTTTCACCAAAGTTATATAAGCTATCCCATTCTTGTTTCTGCTCTATTCCTAACTGATTAAATATTTTCTCTGTACTTTTTACCAAGAAAGGTGTTAACATTATACCTATGTATCTAAGACTTTCTGCAAGGTGGTACATAACAGAGGCAAGTTCTTCTTTTCTGTCTTCGTCTTTTGCTAGTACCCATGGTGCTGTTTCATCTATGTATTTATTCACTCTAGAGACAAATGCCCATATTTCTGTAAGAGCTACTGAAAGTTGGATTTTTTCGATTGCTTCTTCAACTTTTTTAACTGTTTGTATACTGAAGCTTTTTATATTTTCATCATAATCGGTTACATTTCCATTATATTTTGGCACTTCACCACCAAAGTATTTATCTACCATGGCTATCGTTCTGCTTAATAGATTTCCTAAATCATTTGCCAAGTCATAATTTATTCTTTTTATAAAATCTTCTGGTGTAAATACTCCATCCTGTCCAAAAGGAAGCTCACGAAGCAAATAATATCTTATCGCATCTACTCCATATTTTTCAGCCAAAACATCTGGGTATATAACATTTCCCTTTGACTTGCTCATTTTCCCATCTTTCATCATAAAGAATCCGTGTCCATGCACCTTTTTAGATAATGGTAATCCTAGTGCCATAAGCATTATTGGCCAATATATAACATGAAATCTTACAATATCTTTGCCTACTAAATGTACATCCGCTGGCCAAAATTTATTAAATAATTCATCACTTTCGTCATCTACATTATATCCAAGCGACGTAATGTAGTTAGTAAGTGCATCTATCCATACATATATAACATGCTTAGGATCACTTGGTACTTTTATTCCCCAATCAAAAGTAGTTCTTGAAACACACAAATCCTCGAGTCCTGGTTTTATAAAGTTATTTATCATTTCAGTTTTTCTTGATTCTGGCTCAATAAAATCAGGATTTTCTTCATAATGCTTAATTAATCTATCTACATACTTACTCATTCTAAAGAAATATGATTCTTCTTTTATTTTGCTCACTTCTCTGCCACAATCTGGACATTTTCCATCAATCAGTTGGGTTTCTGTAAAAAATGATTCGCAAGGCATACAGTACAAACCTTCATAGTTATCTTTATAGATATCATCCTGTGCCAAAAACTTTTCAAATATTCTTTCTACTACCTTTTTATGCCGTTCTTCAGTTGTTCTTATAAAATCATCATATGATATATCAAGCATATTCCATAGTTTCTTAGCCTCATCAGCCATATTATCAACATGCTTTTGTGGAGTCACCCCTGTGCCTTTGGCTACTTGTTCTATCTTTTGACCATGTTCATCCATTCCTGTTAAATACCTAACATCATATCCCCTCATCCTCTTATACCTAGCAAGTACATCCCCTGCAATAGTTGTATAGGCTGTTCCTATATGAAACTTACCACTTGGGTAATATATAGGCGTTGTTATGTAATAAGTCTTTTTATCCATTGTATATTCCTCCTCTTTTTCTTTATAAAAAAATTCGCCATATACTAAGCTCCGACATCTGATCTCAGATATCCGACCTCTAGCACAGGCGAGACCTTTTATACTACTCAGCACGCTTCTTTTTCCTGGGCTTGTCTATCATAAAACTGTGCTATAAGTTCATCTAACTCAACACTAACCTTATATATTTCCATATAATCAGCATTATTTCTAATAAGTTCGTTTAATTTCATTCTTAGTACATCGATTTGTTCAGCAAATTTTTTCATTTTTATGACCCCCTTGTTATTTTGTTTTCTATTCCATTATTTTACAACACTATACATTATTTGTCAATCGTTTTTTAGATAATAATTTATAAATTTCGTAAATTGTTGCACATATTAGCAAAATCGCTGATAAAAGTTGTGATACTGGCATGTTAGTACCAGCTATGAGTAGTTGGTCTGTCCTTAGTCCCTCTATCCAAACCCGTCCTAGCGAGTATCCTATCAAATACAATACAAGCAGCTCTCCGTTATATTTTTTATGTCTTTTATAGAAAATAAGTATCAAAAATACCATAAGATTCCATAATGATTCGTATAAAAAAGTGGGATGAACTTGTATGTATGAGACTCCTTTGTATAAAACATCTTTGCCTACTAGACTATCTGGTATGTAACTCGCAACGTCTTTTTTTATAGCCATTGCAAATAAGTTATTCGTATATCCTCCGAAGGCTTCTTTATTAAAGAAGTTCCCCCATCTACCTATTGCTTGTCCTAAAATCAAGCTGGGTATAATTGTATCTACAAATAACCCAAACTTTATTTTCTTTACTCTTGTATAGATTATTGCTGTAAGTGCAGCAGCAATTACTGCACCATATATAGCTATACCACCTTCCCTTATAGCAAATATTTTAAGTAGATTATCTTTATAATCTTCCCATTTAAATGCTACGTAGTATAGTCTTGCACCTACAAAAGCACACAATATTACTATTATAGCAAAATCATAATAAATGTCAACACTTTGCCCTGTTTTTTTTGCTTCTCTCCCAGATAAATATATACCAATCATTATGCCCATAGTTATTATAATCCCATACCAATACACATCTAAACCAAACAAACTAAATGCTTCCCTATGTAATTTTGCCACCTCTATCCCCAGATTAGGAAAATATATATCCGGTGAATTCATTAACTCTCCCTCCCTTTCATAATACTGTAATAGTTAATCATCTTTAAACGGTGATGCCTGTATATGCTCTTTCATTTTCCTAAAACCCGTTA
>MGOW01000027.1 GCA_001797255.1 Clostridiales bacterium GWE2_32_10 | reverse complement strand
AATACTGGCGGAATATCAAATTATCTAAATAAGATACGTACAAATATATTAACATCTGATTTTAAAGCAAATGTTGAAAGATGGATTGAAGGTATACCTGCTGTTGGAAAATATATGAAAAAAACAGTTGAACTAGCACAAGATAGTCTAGAGACTATAATTATACCTGGGAAATTATTTGAAGATATGGGTATAACATATCTAGGTCCGATAGATGGACATAATACACAAGAACTGATAGATATCTTTGAAAAGACTAAGAAACTAAAAGGTCCAAAACTGATACATGTTAAAACTATAAAAGGTAAAGGGTATAGGATTGCTGAAGATACACCTTCTAGTTATCATGGTGTAGGATGTTTTAACATTGAAACAGGAGAGTCAGTAAAGAAATCAGGCAAGATCACATACTCGGAAGCTTTTGGAAATAAAATGTGCGAGCTTGCAGGTAAAAATGAAAAGATAGTGGCTATAACAGCCGCCATGCCTGAAGGAACAAAGCTAGATAAATTCAAAGAAAGCTATCCGAATAGATTTTTTGATGTGGGTATAGCAGAGCAGCATGCTGTTACTTTTGCTGCAGGACTTGCATGTGCAGGTATTAAACCATTTTTTGCAGTGTACTCTACATTTTTACAAAGGGCGTATGACCAGATAATTATTGATGTGTGTATGCAAAAATTGCCAGTTGTCTTTTGTATTGACAGGGCAGGTATAGTGGGTGAGGACGGAGAAACACACCAAGGTATATTTGATCTATCATATTTGTCGACTATACCAAATCTTACTATAATGGCACCTAAAGACAAGCTAGAGCTTGAACAAATTCTTGAATTCGCTACTGAGTATACAGAGCCTATTGCAATAAGATATCCTAGAGGAGAAGCTGAAATTATTAGTGAGGAATGCAAAAAAATAGAGTATGGAAAGTGGGAAGTATTAGAGCATGGGGAAGACATAGCTATAATTGCAGCAGGAAAAATGGTAGAAAAAGCAATAAAAGTAGCAAAAGCTTTAAGGACAAAAGTAGTAAGCACAGAAATTATAAATGCAAGGTTTATAAACCCTATTGATGAAAATTTGCTTCTAAATTTAGTAACTACAAATAAAAAAATCTATATAATAGAAGATAACATAGAACATGGTGGTATCGGAACTAAAGTTATAGACTTTTACAATAAAAATAAGTTGCTGAATAAAATAGAAATAATCAAGATGGCATTTCCTATAACTTTTATAGAACACGGAAAACCAGAGGAACTCTACAAAAAATATGGATTAGATGTGGAAAGTATAGTAGGAAAAATATTAATAGATTTAAATTAGATTAAAAAAATTAAGAAAGAAGGGATAATTATGAATATACTAGCTATTGACACTGCCTCTAATGTTTGTTCTGTTGCAGTGGGTGTAGAGAGTGGGGTTATTTTTGAAAAAAATATTAATAAAGGGTTAACCCACTCAGAACTTCTGATACCTATGATAGAAAAGGTTGTTTTGAACGCAAATATAGAAAAAAAAGATATAAATATGGTAGTAGTAGCAAACGGACCAGGATCTTTTACAGGAATAAGGATTGGAGTGACAGTGGCTAATACATTTGGTCAAGTGCTAGGGATACCGGTTGTAGGTGTAACTGCTTTAGATAGTTTAGCTATAGGTGTAGGTAGTACGCCTGCTACTATATGCCCTATAATAGATGCAAAAGGAAAGAAAGTATATACTGCACTATATAAGCATAATGGTGGTCTAAATAAGATTTCAGATTACAAGTTAATTGATGTAGAGGAGCTAAATGAGTATGTAAAAACTAACGAAAATAAAAAATTAATATTTACAGGTGATGGAGTTTTATGTTATAAAGATTATATTGATGTAAATCTAACTAATATAAAGTATGAATTTGCAGATGACAATAATAACTTTCAAAAAGCTAGTAATCTAATAAAATATGTGTTAAAGGATAAAGCTTTGTTAGAGGTAAAAACAAATTTTGTAAATCCATTCTACATAAAAAAATCACAAGCCGAGAATTAACTCACCCCTTAGCTCGATGTGAAGTTCCCCTCGCCCTTTAAAGGGAGAGGGTTAGGGTGAGGGTACTTTAGTCGTTTGTAAAGGAGTACATTTAATATGAAATTTGGGAAAATTTTAATAAAAAGGATGACAAATGGGGATATAAATGATATAGTAGAATTAGAAAAAAAATCTTTCCACAATCCTTGGACTAAAGAAATGTTTGAAAATGAGCTTATGCATGATAATGTTTATTATTTTATAGCAGAACATAATAATAACTTGATTGGCTATGTAGGGTTTTGGCATATAGTTGATGAGGCTCATGTAACAAATATATGTGTTGATTCTAGTGCCCAACGAAATGGTGTAGGAATGCTTATGATGGGACACCTAATAGATTTTTGTAAGTCTAAGAATATAATAGGAGTAACACTTGAAGTGAGAAAATTAAATGAGAAAGCAATTAATTTTTATCATAAATTAGGATTTAAAAATGAAGGAATAAGAAAAAACTACTATAGTAATCCACAGGAAGATGCTATAATCATGTGGATGAAATTCTAAAGGGGGCAAACAGTTTGAAACAAGTAAGAGAGCTGATTTACGAAGATCTAATTAAAAATGTCTGTAATCCAAACGAGCTAAAGTTTGAAACTACAGAAGAGCTAAAACCATTTGTAGGGGTGATAGGTGAAGAAAGGGCAAAGAAGGCTCTAGAGTTTGGAATGAAAATAAATATGAAGGGTTATAACATGTACATAGCTGGAGAGAGCGGTACAGGAAAAACTACATATGCAAAAACATATGTCAGTAAGGTTGCCTCTAAAAGAGAAGTACCTTGTGATTGGTGTTATATATATAATTTTGAAAATAAAGAATCACCCAAGGCGATAAGGTTTAAACCAGGGGAAGGAAAGGTATTTAAAAAAGATATAGAAGAGTTTATAGAGGATCTTATGTCAGAGATAAGAAAAGCATTTAATGAAGAAGAATACCAAAATCAAAAGAATAAGGTAGTAAATAAGCATGATGGAAAAAAAGATAGACTTATGGAGGAAATAACAAAGCATGCTAAGGAAATGGGATTTTCGGTTAAAACAAGTAATACAGGTATATACTTTATGCCGCTTATCGACGGTCAAGCTGTAAATGAGGAACAATATGAAGAGCTTCCACAAGAAAAAAAGGACGAAATAGCTGAAAAATCTCAAGTAATACAAAAAGAAACAGTAGAAATGATGAAAAAAGTAAAGGAATTAGATAAAGAAATAAAGAAAAATCTAGAAAAGTTAGACTATGAGATAGGTCTATTTGCCGTTGGGCATCATATAATTGATATGAAAGAAAAATATAATGGTCATCCTGAGGTTATAAAGTATCTGGAAAATCTAAAGGAAGATATTTTAGAAAATATTCAAGAATTAGTAGATGAAGATGATGATAGAGATGAGATCGCAGCACAACAATCTGGACCTTGGCAAATTAGGAAACGAGACGAAATATTATCAAGATATAAAGTTAATTTATTAGTAAATAATTCTAAACTGAAAGGTGCACCGGTAGTTTTTGATTTCAATCCTACTTATAATAAGCTTATAGGGCAATTAGAATATAATAATGAGTTTGGAAATTTGACTACAGATTTTACTAAAATAAAATCCGGATTATTACATCAAGCAAATGGTGGATATCTTGTACTGCAGGCAGTTGATTTGTTGAAAAATCCATATTCATGGGAAGCGCTTAAGCGTGTACTAAAAACTAAAGAAATCACTATAGAAAGTCTTAGAGATCAACTTGCAGCAGTCGCTGTTACTACAATAAAGCCGGAGCCTATCCCTGTGGATTTAAAGATTATATTGATTGGAGATAATCGTTTGTATCATATGCTTTATGATAACGACGATGATTTTAAAAAGTTATTTAAGATCAAAGTAGATTTTGACGCAGAAATAGAAAAAACGCATAAAAATATAGTTGAGATGGCAAGATTTATAAAAGGATTCTGTGATAGGGAAGATATTCCACCTTTTGATAAATATGCAGTTGCAAGGGTAGTGGAGTATTCTTCAAGATTGATTGAAAATCAGGAAAAAATGGCTACCAAGTTTGACGAGATTTCACAGATATTATCAGAGTCTAGTGTATGGGCAGAGGTGGATGGAAGTACTATAATAAAAGATGAGCACGTGAAAAAGACTATCTATGAAAAAGAGCAAAGATCGAATTTATATGAAGAAAAATTAGACAAAATGATAGAGAAAGAAAACCTAATGATAGACACAAAGGGTGCAAAGATAGGGCAAATAAACGGACTTGCAGTGCTTGATACTGGAGATTATACATTTGGAAAACCAGCTAGAATAACTGCTACAACATATATGGGTAAGGCAGGTGTTATAAATATAGAAAAAGAAGCAGACATGAGTGGGAAGATTCACAATAAAGGGGTACAAGTGCTTATTGGATATATGGGGCAAAAATTTGCTCAAGAAATACCACTATCACTTTCATGCAGAATATCTTTTGAACAAAATTATTCGGGAATAGATGGTGACAGTGCATCAAGTACGGAGCTCTATGCTATATTATCAAGTCTTTCAGAGATACCAATAAAACAAAATATTGCAGTTACTGGTTCTATAAACCAGTGGGGGGAGATACAACCAATAGGTGGAGTTACCTATAAGGTAGAGGGTTTTTATAAGCTTTGTAGGCAAAGGGGATTAACAGGTGAACAGGGAGTAATTATCCCTTATCAAAACATAAGAGATCTTGTGCTTAAAGAAGAGGTTGTAGAGGCTATAAAGGCAGGTAAGTTTCACATATATCCTGTAAAAAATGTTGATGAGGGGATTGAAATACTAACAGGAGTACAAGCAGGAAAGAAGAATGAAAAAGGGGTTTACTCTAAAAATTCGATTTACGGAAAAGTTGTAGAAAAACTTAAAAAATTTGATAGTAGTAGTTCAAAGTAATAGGGGGAAGACTTACTATGAGTGGTGGCAATTTTATAAAGAATAGAAAAGTGATATATTTTGGAGCTACGGTATTTTGCCTAGTTCTGATTAAATATATATGTTATTTTAGTTTTAATGGAGGTATTTGTATTGTAAGAAATTTTATTTTTGATAGTATAATATTTTTAGTGGTGATAATGTTTTGCACTGCTCAAAACAAGAAATCTAAAAAATTTGAAAAACTTGTTTGTACTATAATTGATAATATACCATATCCTATATATTATAAAAAATGGTCTGGGGAATATATAGAATGCAATAAAGCTTTTGAAAATTTAATTGGTAAAAATAGAAAAGATATAATTGGGAAAAGAATGGAGCAGGTAGCTAATAAAGAACTTGTAAGCTATTGGCAACAATTAGATAAAGATATTACAGATACTCCAGGTATTCAAATTAACGAAATAACAACAGATGTTTTTACAAAAGAGACGAGAGATTATATTTTAAGAAAAGATATTGTATATGATGAAAATAATAAAATTTCTGGAATAATAGGGGTTATTTTTGATATAACGGAAATGAAAAGAACATCTTTTGAATTAGCTGAAGCTATAAAGCAAGAGAAAACAAAAAGTGATTTTTTTTCTAATATCTCTCATGAAATAAGAACACCGATTAATGTAATGTTATCGGCATTGCAGTTGATAGAGAAAGAGAATGTGTATGAAAATAAATATTTAGATATTTTAAAGGAGAATTCATTTAGACTTTTAAGACTAGTAAATAATCTGATTGATATAACAAAGGTAGAGGCTGGTTATTGTAAATTAAGATTAGGAAATTATAATATAATTAATGTCATTGAAGATATAGTCATATCTGTTGTAGAATATGCCAAGGCTAATGAAATTGAGATTATATTTGACACAGATATTGAGGAAAGAGTAATAGCATGTGATTATGATAAAATAGAAAGAATAATGCTAAATCTGGTGTCAAATGCTATAAAGTTTACGCCTAAAGGTGGAAAAATAGAAGTTACTATTAAAGATGAAAGTAGTAATATTTTAATAATTGTAAAAGACACAGGAATAGGTATAGAAAAACAAAAGATTGATACAATATTTCAAAGATTTGTGCAAGTGAATAATTTATGTACAGGGAAAAATGAAGGAAGCGGAATAGGACTTGCACTAGTTAAATCTTTGGTAGAATTACATAACGGTAAGATCTGGGCAGAAAGTGAGTTGGGGGTAGGAACAACAATATATGTACGCCTCCCAAGCAAAAGTCTGGAAAACCAAGCAGAAAATGAATCAGAGACAAATATGAGAAATGTAAATATTGAGCTATCGAATATAATAAGAACACAATAAAGAGTAATATGTATGTTATGTAAAAAGGTTATAGTTCGACCTAGAGCTGGTTGCAAAGGTATATAATTGACAAACAAAAAAGTTTGATATATAATAGTTTATATATCAAACTTTTTTAGCGGTTTTTAAATGGAAATTTAGAAAAGAAGGTTAGCTTTTGTGAAGAATGAATGATTTGTTAATGTAAACTTTAAAGCAAAGGGGTGAGAATGATGCAAATTATATTAAAATTTATTATAAAGAATATACAAGAGAATAAATTTAGAAGCTTTCTAATATTACTTGCTATTATACTATCTACTGCATTATTTTTTGCATCAAATGCTGTGTCATATTCCTTTTCAAAAACTATAGTAGCACAGATGAAAAGTACATATGGCGAGACAGATATAGTGGTGAAGCCAAATAAAGATAATAAAGCATCATATATTTCTGAATATATAGTAAAAAATCATCCTGAGATAGGATTAGTTATGGGTGTAAATCAGGTAAATGGGATATATGAAACAGGTAGTGATGAAGATGAGACATTTACTTTATTTGCTACGGATATAGATAAGTTAAAGAAAGTTAATCCATTTGAGTTAATAGAGAAAACAGATAGTGAGGTATTTTCAGGATACGAAATAATCATATCGAGTAGTACTGCGGAAAAGTATCATTTAGGATTAGGAGATAAGATAAAGCTTTCTGTAAAAAATGTTAATTATAAATTTAAAATCACAGGAATTGCTGCCCCAAGTATGCTGTTTGGAAGTGAACAGCAAAATCGTTTTGCATTAGTACCTAAAAAGACTCTAGATAACATTCTAAACACAAGTGGCAGATCATCACAAGTATATATAAAATCAATATCAGGAAGTAATATTAAAGAAGTTATTGCCTCACTAAAAAGTGAACTTAAAAGATATAAAGTCGATGTGGATGAAGCAGTTAATTCAGCAGACATAGAGTCACAGCTGAGTACTATAAAAATACCATTTATGGCGATTTCTATTTTGGTTTTAATTATGAGCATTTTTATAATATATACAAGCTTCAAGGTTATAATGGCGGAGAGACTTCCTATTATAGGAACCTTTAGAAGCATAGGAGCTACGGAGAAAAAAACACGAAATATTATGTTAAACGAGAGTCTAGCTTATGGAGTGATAGGAGGGTGCGTTGGCATTCCTCTTGGAATAGCTATTCTAGCGGGGATGCTGGGAGTAATTTCTGCCTCAAACCCAAGAGGTATGGATATTGAACTCGGCATACAGATGGGCAATGTTATTTATAGCTTTATGGTAGCGGTAGGTGTTTCTTTCTTTAGTGCGTATATCCCAATAAAAAAAGCAAGCAAGCTTCCGCTTAAGGATGTAATATTTGGGAAGCTAGAAGAAGATGGCTATGGTAAAAAGAAAAAATATAAATTAAAGGTAGCCATTTTAATTTGTGCCATTGTGATACCCTATATTGTGCCGAGTAGCTTAGTTATACCTGTAGGTGTTCTATCAATACTTGTAATTATAATTATGCTACTGCAAGTTGTACCTGTTTTACTTCGAGTAGTGACTTTTATGCTGGAAGGAATATATGGGAGTTTGTTCGGAAATCAAGGAGTTTTAGCGATTAAAGAAATTAAAGGAAATGATAATATAAGTCAGAATATAGGATTACTTGCACTGAGCATATCGACAATGCTATTTGTGTACATACTCAGTGGTACAATGGAGGGATTGATTACTAATGCTTCCCAAGGTGCAAAGTATGAAATTGCTACTATGTCGATGGAGCAGGAAATGAATAAGAGTCTGTTAAATCGTTTGAAAACGGTATCCGGTGTAGGAAAAGTATCTCTTTTGTATAAGGTTGTTGCGAAGGATAAGGACAGTGGACAAAGTATGGGCGCAATAATAGGTATTAATGCAAACGATGAATTGGATTTTTATGATACAAGAGTTAGAGATGTAGCCGATGTGAAGCCTCTACTCGATAAACTACACGAGGGTAGAAATATCCTAGTAAAAGAAGCAGTCTTGTCAAAACTTAATTTAAAAGTTGGGGATACTATAAATATTGAGCTTCCAAAAGGATATAAACCGTACAAAATCATTGGTATTTTGACATCAGCAACGGGAGATATACTGGCTGGTTATAATTATGTGAAAACAGATTTTAAGCAAACTGATTATGCTAGTATACGTGTGAAATCAGATACTCCCGATGAAACGGTTAAAGCGATTAAAGAAATGTATGGAGATAACAGAAACTTTACAGCCACTTTAAAAGAAACGGTAGTGACTATGAAAAATATGTTTGGTATACTGTTTGGGATCCTAAAAGGATTTGCTGCTGTACTGCTAGTAATCGGTATCTTTGGAATAATTAACAATCTAGTTATTGATTTCTTGCAAAGACGAAGGGTCATTGCTATGTATAAATCAGTAGGCATGAGTAAGGCACAGCTTACAAATATAATGATTATAAAGGCTGTTACATCAGGGCTTTTAGGTGGGCTATTTGGGATAACTACCACGATTTTAGAACTGAAGGTGCTAGATAAAATCATGACAGCAAGCGTCGGAATTGTTCCTATAGATTATTCTATACCGCTATTTATAACAGCGTTTGTAGCAGGAGTCGTGATAACCTTGATTGGAACTATAGCACCTCTTATGAGAGGACAAAAACTACAAATTATTGAAGCAATTAAATACGAATAGGAGGCGGAGGGATATGGGCAGTGTAATAGAAGGAAAAAACATTATTAAGGAGTTTACTCTAGCAGATATTGTATCAAGGATATTAGATCAGATTAATGTAGATGTTTTAGAAGGCGAGTTTGTATCTATTATGGGTCCATCAGGCTCTGGAAAGAGTACCTTGCTATACCTTTTAGGAGGACTAGATAAGCCAACGAGTGGGGAAATATTACTAAAGGGAAAAAATATAGCTATAATGAATGACGAGGAAAAAAGTATAATGAGAAGAAGGGATATAGGATTTGTGTTTCAGTTCTATAATCTTATACCGAACCTAAATGTTGAAGAAAACATACTTCTTCCAGTACTACTAGACGGAAAGAGTGCGAAAAATTTTGAAGAAGAGTTAGATGAGATATTACATATAGTGGGGCTAAATGAAAGGAGAAAGCACACACCACGTGAACTCTCAGGAGGGCAGCAGCAAAGGGTAGCTATCGCAAGGGCTCTTATAAATAGCCCGGATTTGATACTTGCAGATGAGCCGATAGGAAACCTAGACAGTAAAACAGGTACAGAGATTATGGAGCTATTTAAAAGGATTAACACTGAAAAGAAAAAGACTATCATACAGGTAACTCACTCACAGGAAGCAGCAAGGTATGGAAATAGGGTAATACAACTTAAAGATGGGAGGGTAATATAATGAAAAAGAAAAAAGTTTTAATAATAATAGGTGCAGTGATAATATTAGTAGTAATAATATCAGCAGTAGCTCTAAAAGGAAAACCAAAACCAGAAAATACTACTGAGACTACAAAAACCGAAACAAAACAGGTCATAGAGGCTTCGGGATTAGTAAAAGTAAACAAAAGCAAAGATGTTATACTTGATTTTACATCAGATGTTGTAAATGTTGCAGTGAAGGAAGGACAAAAAGTAAAAAAGGGTGACATTATTATGACGCTTGACTTGAGTGATATAAAAAAGGATATCATAGATAAAGAAAGGGAGCTAAAAATTGAAAAACTCGAGCTATCTAAACTACAGAAAAATGCTGTTTCCAGTACTCAAAATAATATAGCTTCAAAAGAGCAAGAGCTGGGGAGGATGAAAAGTGATTTACAAGTAAGAGAGAACTACATAAAAAATAATACTGAACCAGATATAGTAAAGCTAATTAATAGTATAAATATATTTGAAGATGACTATGCTGATGCACAAAAAGACTATAAACAAAATCAACAGCTTTTTGATTTAGGATCAATCTCAAAAAAGGAATTAGATGATTCAAAAAGTAGCCTAGATAATGCAGAAAAGTCTTTAAGTGAAGCAAAGCTATCCCTAGAAAGCACTAAATATAGTAAACAAGCAGAAATAGACAAATTGAAATCCAGTATAAAACAATCAACATCAGAAATTGCTAATTTGAAATTAGATTTAGCACAAAGCGGAACAAATATAAATATTGAAAAGGAAAAGGCAAGTAAATTAGAGGGTGAATTAAAGCAGCTTAAGAATAAATTAAATAAATCACATTTTTCAGCAAATAATTTAATTTGTGATATAGAAAATGGAGTTGTAGTTAATTTAAACGCTTCTAATGGTGCACTAATACAGTCGAATACTAAGCTATATATTCTACTTGACTTGGATAGTCTGGTTGCAGAAGTTGAGATACCTGAAGAATATGTGAGTGTAGTTAAACTGGGAGCAGAGGTAAGGATATTACCTACAGCAGACCTATCAAAGGAATATAGAGGTAAGGTTATAAGTATTGCAGAGCAGGCGGTAGAATCAAATGGAAATACAGTAGTTAAGGCACAGGTGTCTATAGATGATAATGATGGATTATTAAAGCCTAACTTTAATGTTGATGTTGAGATAGCGGAGTAGTATATAATTTCACTAAATGCCAATAATATATTCAGGGTGATGAAATGAGTATTGATGAAATAATTAGTATTGTTAATTCTGATGAAGAGATAGCTGTATATTATGGACCTCAGAGGGTAGAGATTCAAGATGTAGATAGAGAAAAAGAGGTAGCGACTGTTAGAATTCTAATGAGTGGCAATGTTGAAGAGGTAAAAGCAATTGATTTAGTGAGAGACTAGATTGAATCCAAAAAACTAGAGCTTATGAAAACATAATAACTCTAGTTTTTTAGTGTGTATAATTTTAATAGTATCATAAGTAAAAAATATATAGGTAAATAGTACATATAATAATTGTAAAAATCATTAATGGAAAAGCAATCTTAAAATAACGCCTAAAGGTTATTTTATGCCCTTTTTCTTCTGATATACCAATTGCAATTACATTTGCACTAGCACCAACTATGGTACCATTTCCTCCAAGGCATGCACCTAGTGATAGAGCCCACCAAATAGGTGTTAGATTCATACCTGATATCACACCTAGATGTTTGATTAGAGGTATCATTGTGGCCACAAATGGTATATTATCTATAAAAGCGGAGGCAATAGCAGATACCCATAGGATAGCAATGGTAATATATACAATATTACCTTGAGTAATATTTAAAACTTCAACCGCTAGCATATCTAAAATGCCAGCTTCCTTTATTCCGCCCACCATAATAAATAATCCTACAAAGAAAAATATTGTTTTCCATTCTATTTCTAGGAACACATTTTTAATATTTATTTTCGAAATAAGTATCAGAACTAATGCACCGATAACTGCAATTAATGAAGATTCAATATGCAATACACCATGAAACATAAACGCTAAAAGTGTAAGAAATAATACACTTAGACTTTTAAATAAAAGAACCCTATCCTTTATAAATCCATTTTCATTCATTCTCATTACCTTAGCTTTTAAATCACTTGTCGATACAAGCTTTTTTTTGTAGATTAAGGCAAGAAGATACGTGGTTATGAATAAAAGAAAAATTGAAATAAGCGCATTATTTTTAATAAAATCTAAATAGCTAAATCCAACCAAGCTACCGATCATTATATTGGGAGGATCTCCAATAAGAGTGGCTGTTCCACCTACATTTGATGAAAAAATTTCACAAATAACAAAGGGTATTGGGTCTATATCCAAATCCTTTGCTACACTTAAGGTTATTGGTAAGATTAATAATATAGTAGTCACATTATCTAAAAACGCAGAAAGAATGCCTGTAATTATTGAAAAAAGTATAATCAACCTTATAGGCTCGCCTTTTGCAATCTTTACAATCTTAATTGCAAGATATTCAAACACTCCAGATATCTTTGTTATTGCTACAATAGCCATCATACCAATTAAAAGCCCAAGGGTGTTATAGTCAATTTCTTTTAATGCAATTTCCGGAGTTAGTATTCCAAAAACAAGCATAAGTGCTCCTCCTACTAATGCAACAACAGTTCTATTAAATTTATCCCAAATAATAAAAGCATAAGTAATAAGAAATATAGATGCCGAACTAACGATATGAAAAATGTTTGCTTCCATAATAAACCTCCACGTTAAATAATATTTAATCTAATTATTAAGTTATAAATACATAATATCAAAAAAGATTATATAAATCAAGTGTAGAAAAATTTTTTGTAATTAAAGTTAGGACATCATGTTTTTGAGTAAAAAAATTAAAAATAAATTTTTCTAATATATATTGACTAATTTCGAAAAATATGGTATCATAT
>MGOW01000026.1:1692-12840 GCA_001797255.1 Clostridiales bacterium GWE2_32_10 | reverse complement strand
AAAAATCATAGGTAGCATTACGATGCAGAAAATAGATTTGTTTACATTTGAGTTTCAACTTTTTCCTACATTTTTATTATACCATATACAATAAATAATAATAAAAGTAATAAACCTTGAAAATTAGTCTTTAAACCATTAATATACAAAGGATTATGGAAAATTTCAAAAACATAATATTCTAGTAAAAATTTATGAAACACTTATAAGGGGGAGAAATAATGGAAAAAAGAGATTTATATGATGAGAATAAAATATTAACAGGGGAAACAATTTTTAAAGGTGAACCTATTCCACAAGGAAAGTATTATATAACTGTTGTTGCTTTTGTTCGAAATTCCAAAGGAGAATTTTTACTTGAACAACTTCCTAAGGCTAAAAACAACTTTTGGAGTTTTCCAGGAGGACATCCCAAAAGTGGTGAGTCAAGCTTAGATGGAATTGTTATAGAACTTGATGAGGAATTAGGAATAAAGGTTACAGGGGAAAAATTAAAATTGTTTGAAACAATAAAAACGGAAGATGACTTCGTGGATTTATATTATACTACCTTGGACATGAATATTGCTGATGTAGTTATTCAAAAAGAGGAAGTAGAGTCTGCAAAATGGGCTTCCATAGAAGAAATAGAGAAAATGATTAAAGAAGGGATATTCTTACCTCCACATATTGATTTTTACAAATTATATTTAGATTATATGCGAAATAATAAATAGTTAAAAAACTATACGAAACTGTAATAATAAGTATGTAAAAAATTCCCCTTCTACCCCTCTAAATATTACAATCCCACTACAAATTACAAATTTTATTGAAAAAGGGAAAAAATTGTAATATAATCTAACGCAATGTAGGTCTTACAATTTAATGATGAGAGGGGAAGAAAGATATGACAGAAGAGATATATAAATTAACTCATCCTCAGTTAGGAATATGGAATGTGGAGTTGTTTCATCATAAGACATCTGTAAATAATATAGTAGGAACAGTAAAATACGAAAAAGAGATAAAGAAATTGAAACAGTTATTTACTTCGGACGAAATAGATAGCATATGCAAGCATATATTTAATTTGCTTGTATATGCTATTTTGCATTCTGAGAGAAAAATATATTTTAAAAGGTGGTGATAAAAATGTTAAAAATAGAAAATGTATGCAAGATATATAGAAATAAACGTGGTGAATGTGTAGCTAATGACAATATTTCTTTTGAGGTACAAAAGAGAGATGTTGTTGGTATCTTAGGAAGTAATGGTGCAGGAAAAACTACATTAATGAAGATAGTTTCAAATTTAATCAAGCAAACTAGTGGTAGTATATATTGGAATAATCTAAATCTAGAAAAACACAAACATATAATAAAAGATAAGATATCAATATTATTAGAAGGGACAAGAAATGTATACGAATTTTTAACTGTAGAAGAGAATATTAATTATTTTGCATTATTAAATAATATAGAGGGTCAAAAATTCGAAACAAGAAAAGACTTTCTGTTAAAATATTTTGATATATACGCTAAAAAAGATATTGTTGTAAGTAAATTATCTAGAGGTATGAAACAAAAACTTGCTTTGATCATAGCCTTATTTAAAGAGCCAGAATTGTTAATATTAGATGAACCAACATTAGGGCTTGATATCATTTCAAAAATGAATATAACAAAACTAATTAAACAGGTATCACAAGAAATAGAGGTAACTATAAAAATTTGGCATTTAACATCGTTAAAGCCTTAATAAGTTTTTTAATTGTAATAATTTTATTTGGTTTTTGGAATGACTTCATAAATATAGGTTTTGGAAATATATTAATAATGATAGTTATAACCTTTACTGTATTTTGCTTTTACATACTGGGGCTTATGTTTGGTGGATATGCTCTCTTTTATAAAAGGATACAAGCATTTTTAGGGATTATTACCTATGTATTATTATTTTTTACTAATATTACAACACCAATAGACGCATTACCGGCTTATATAAGGACTTTTAGTTATATGATACCCATAACATGGGCAACAAAAGTTATAGAAAATATCACGATGAATAATATTGTTTGGAGTGATTTAGGTATGTTGGTTGTAACTTCGGTTATATATGGTATACTGGGGGTTGTGGTATTTAGGTATTATATAGAAAAGGCGAAGGATAGGGGTAATTTGGGGCATTATTAATATGTAAAACTTTAACTTAATTTATTGAGAAATCTTTAAAAAATATTGACATAAGATGAAAAATGTGGTAGTATTATGCTTATAAAAAAAGACAAGTCTAAGAAGTAGAGGTTGAATATATTTTATGCTATTATAATAAAAGATTTTTGAGATTTAGAATATAGATATAGATAGGGATTAGAACTAAAATTTGAAATTAAATGATTTTATATCATCATTTAAATATATTATACGAGCAGGTTAGTATTATGAAAATCTTAAATTTTAGGGAACTTGTTAAAAGTTCGGTAGTTGTTAATAATAGTGACGGTTGTGGACCAAGCCATAGTTGTGGAGGCGGACGTTAAGTAAATAAAGGTTAACTAACTTAGTTAACCTTTAAATTTATATTGAGGTGAGCAATTATGAAGCAAGAATTTTTGATTAACAATAAAAAGTATATATTTAATGGAGAAACTCTAGATTTTTATGAGGTAACAGATGAGGACACGACAATATATAAAGAAAATAATGAAAGTGATCAAAGAAACAAAAATAACGAATTAAGAACTTTGTTTAAATTGGTATTTAATATTTCAAATAAGTGTAATCTTAAATGCAAGTATTGTTATGCACAGGGAGGAAATTATGGTAGAGAGGATAGTATACTTACAAAAGAAAGTATAGATAAAATTATGGATAAGCTATTTATAAAATATGACCGGATTAATACTGTATATTTTTTTGGTGGAGAGCCTACTCTTAATTTTGAAAATATAAAATATGCAGTTGATAGATTAAGTAGTTGTTATGACATAAAGGATTATAGAATTGTAACGAATGGAACAAACATAGATGATGAGATGGTTAGGTATTTTAAAGAGTATGAATTTAGAGTATATATAAGTATAGATGGAAGTGAAGAGATTCACAATTTGTTAAGGGGAAAAAATACCCATGCTATAATATTAAAAAATATACAAAAGTTTGATTTATTTGATATGGAAGGGCAACTAGAATTAATATGTACATATACTAAGTATCATAAGGATAATGGAATAGGATATAATGATTTAGAAGAATATTTTAAAAAGCTTGGTATTAAGTATTCGATTAGTAATGTTATAACGGATGATGAAAATTTAAAACTTCAACACGATGAAAATTATGAAGAATTGCAGTATAGTGAGATAGATAATTCTATCAAAAAGATACTTGAACATAGTGACAACACAGGGATAAGTGGAATATTAGATACTGTTTTATCTACAATGATATCAAAAAATCAAAATGAATTTTTTTGTAAAGAACTTCAAAACGATTATTCTAATGTTTATGATTATAATGAAGAAGTGTATAGCTGCATTAGACTCCTTGGAAGTTATAAAAAGGATGATGCTAAGATATATGAATTTAATAATAAAAAAAATTATGAGTTATGTAAAAAATGTTGGGCGAAAAAATTTTGTACTGTATGTACGGCTGATTTATTACTTTTTGGTAGAGATAAGTTGGTTAATCAGAAAAAATGTGATAAGTCAGAGTATTATAAATATGCTATGAAGAAAGTTTTAGAGATATATGATGAAGATATTAATAAGGCAAGCGAGCTGTTTAATAATTATTGTAAATATTTTATAAAATAAAAAATATTTACAAAATAAAGAGGTGGTATGTTAATGATAGAAGTTACTAATGTTACTAAGGAGATAGAAGGAAAATTAATACTTAATGACATAACGTTTAAAATAAAGGATTTAAGTGGAATTAGGATTGGACTTGTTGGACACAATGGTGTGGGGAAGACAACTTTGCTTAGACTAATATCAGGACAAGATGAAGATTATAAAGGTAAGATATGTATAGGGAAGAGCACTAATGTAGGATGTGTTGAACAAGAGATATTGTTAGACGAAGAAAGTTTATCAATAAAAGATTATATATATATAAAAACAGGTATAAAAGATTTAGAAGAAAGAATTATGTTTTTAGAAAATAATTTAGAGAATGAAGGTTTAATAGAAGAATATGGAGAGATTTTGCAAAAATTTATTAGTTTGGATGGGTATAATATTGAATATAATATACAAAAACTTTTAGCTGGATTAAATTTGAAAAAAGATATTGAGAGTACTAGAATGAAGGAATTAAGTGGAGGGGAGAAGAAAAAAGTTTTATTGTCTACTGTTTTTATAAAAGGCACAGATATATTGTTATTGGATGAACCAACCAATGACTTGGATTTGAATGCTATATTGTGGGTGGAAGATTATTTGAAAAATAATCAAGCGAGTATGATTATCGTGTCACATGATAGAAAGTTTTTAGATGGAGTGACGAATAAAATATGGGAAATTGGTCATGAAAAAAGAACGATAACAGAGTACGGAGGAAATTATTCGGATTATATAACACATAAGCAGAAGTTATTGAATGGTCAGATTCAAGAATATGAAAAAACGCAAGAAGAGATAGGAAGATTAAACAATTCTGCAAATCGGAAAAAGAATTGGGCAGTATCAGGACGTGCCCAAGGGGTTAATGATAACGATAAATATACTAAGGGATATGAAAGAAATAAGTCAGGCAAATTAGGTAGTGGTGCGAAAAATATTGAAAAGAAAATAAGTAAGTTAGAAGATGTAGAGAAACCGAAGACAAGAAAGCCATTCATAATTAATATAAAAGACTCTGATAGGAAAACTAGTGAGTATATTTTTGAAATGAATAATATTATAATTGGTTATGAGAATGGTTTTGAAATAGGTCCTATAACCTTAAATGTGGAATATGGTGAAAAAATTGTAATACTTGGAGAAAACGGTTCAGGGAAAACAACATTATTGAAAGCGATGTGCTACGATGAAAATATAATAAGTGGTGAAGTAAGACAAACAAAAAACTTTATTAATTTGATACAGGAGCATAATGCATTACAAGAAGAAGCAGCTACTCTTGTTCAGTATATAGTTGAAAATAGTAAAGTTACAAGAGAAGAAGCGATAAATTTAATTGTAAAGGCTCAATTTAATAGAGATGAAATAAATAAAAGGATGTCAGATATAAGCCCAGGCGAAAGAGTTAGAATGATACTAACATCATTTAGTGGGAAGGAAATAGATGCTATCATATTAGATGAGCCTACCAATCACTTGGACTTAGAAGGAATAAAGGTACTAGAGGAAGTTGTAAATGATTTTAAAGGAAGTGTTGTATTAGTTTCACATGATAGAGAGTTTTTAAGTAACATTGAAAGTTTACAATGTTATACTTTGGAAGGAAATCATTTAATTAAAAAGAAAGAATTAAATGATGAGATAGATATGAATGTTTAAAATAATGCAAGATGGTGTTGCAATAAATAACAAGATTAGCCACGCAATAACTAGAAGTATGATTTAAATTAAGCAAAAAAACTTCCCTCATACCCCACCAAATATTACAATCCCATTACAAATTCCAAATTCTATTGAAAAAGGGAAAAAATTGTAATATAATCTAATGCAAGGTAGTTCTTACAATTTAATGATGAGAGGGGAAAAAAGATATGACAGAAGAGATATATAAGTTAACCCATCCTCAGTTAGGGATATGGAATGTGGAGTTGTTTCATCATAATACATCTGTAAATAATATAGTAGGAACAGTAAAATACGAAAAAGAAATGGATATAGAAAAATTGGAGAAAGCAATAAATATACTTATAGAGCAAAATGATGCACTAAGGATACGAGTTATAGAACGTGACGGGCAGCCGTTCCAATATATAAAAGACTATACATACGAAAAGATACGGATACTTGATTATACAGGATATACAGATGAGCAAATGGAAGAAGCGATAAATAGTGAGGCACAAAAGATATTTGAGTTATTTGAGTTAGTAGATACAACACTATATGACTTTGCGGTAGTGGTGTATAATGATGGTAGAAAAGGAGTTTATTTTAAAGGACATCATTTTATTACAGATGCAATGTCTATAGTTAATGTGTGCAGTAAATTGACAACTATATACAGCACGTTAAGCAGGGAAGAGGAGCTTAAAAGTGTTGGAACCTTCTCTTATATAGAATTTATAAAAAGAGAAGAAGAATATAAAAACTCAAAAAGATTTCAAAAAGACAAAGAATACTGGCTAAAGAAATTTGAAACATTTCCAGAATTCACAGAGCTAAAAGCATATAATGCAGAAAGAGCAGATTTAAAAGCAGGTAGGAATGAGTATAAGGTTCCAAAGCATCTAACAAAAGCATTCCATGAATACTGTGCAAGTCATGGAGTAACACCTTATGCCTTTTTGATGTCAACATTAGTAGCGTATTTAGCACGCATAACACAAAAGGAAGACATAACAATAGGAACACCAATATTAAACAGAAACGGGAAAAAAGAAAGGGAAACAATAGGGATGTTCATCTCAGTATCACCGCTTAGAGTAAAGGTAGACCTAGAGTCATCATTTGTAGAGCACACAAAAAATGTAGAAAAAGAAATAAAAGGGCTACTTATGCACCAAGCATATCCTTATGACATGATACTATCAGACTTTAGAGACACACACGAAACATCAGATAGACTATATGACCTAGTATTCTCATATCAAAATGCAAAATTTGACATACCAGAAGAGCTACCATATGAAACGAAATGGTGGTCAAACGGTCATAACACAAACTCACTCACAGTACACGTAAGCGACAGAGAAAGTGACGGGACACTTATAGTAGAGATAGATTATTTGAAACAGTTATTTACTTCGGACGAAATAGATAGCATATTCAAGCATATGTTTAATTTGCTTGCATATGCTATTATGCATTCTGAGAAAAAAATATATGAACTAGAGATACTTACAACAGCAGAGAAGAAAGAATTATTATATAAATTTAACGATACATACGCAGACTATCCTAGGGATAAAGTAGTACATCAACTATTTGAAGAGCAGGTGGAACGTACACCAGATAATATAGCAATAGTATTTGAAGATAGTCAAATGACGTATAAGGAACTAAATGAAAAGGCTAATCAGTTAGCAAGGATTTTGAGGAATAAAGGCGTAGGGGCTGATAAGCTGGTGGGTGTTATGGTAAACCGTTCGCTTGAGATGGTAGTGGGTATATTGGCTATACTTAAAGCTGGTGGGGCTTATGTGCCGATAGATCCGGAGTATCCGGAGGAACGTATAAAGTATATGTTGGATGATGCTGATGTAAAAATATTACTTACTCAAAGAAAGTTAGAGGACAAGGTAGAGTATAGTGGTGAGAAAATATTTATAGAGTTAGGTAATGCTGGTATATATACTGAAGATAGCAGTAATTTAGATGTGATAAATAAACCAAATGATTTGGTGTATGTGATATATACATCTGGTTCGACTGGGCAGCCTAAAGGGGTAATGGTAGAGCATAGAAATTTGATGAATTTTATTTATGGAATGGATAAAGAGTTAGAATGTAATGCAGATAAAAAGATAGTGTCTGTTACGACTATATGTTTTGATATATTTGCGTTAGAGTTATATTTGAGTTTACATAAGGGAATGAAGATATATATTGCGAATGAAGAACAACAAAAAAATCCTATGGAGTTTAACAAGCTTATGTGTAGAAATAAAATAAATATTATACAAACAACAGCGTCTAGGATAAAGCTTTTTACAGATATAGGTGAGGAAACAGAATGGTTGAAAAATACTACAGATATATTAGTAGGTGGAGAACCTTGCCATATAGGTTTGCTAAAAGTTCTACAGGAGGTAACTAAGGCAAAAATATATAATATGTATGGACCTACAGAAACCACGGTGTGGTCAACGATTAGAGATATGACTCGCGATGAGGATATCAATATTGGTAAGCCTATTGTAAATACGCAAATATATGTACTAGACAAATATAATAAGTTGCTACCAAAGGGGATAAAGGGAGAACTTTGTATAGGTGGTGATGGTGTAACAAGGGGGTATTTAAATAAGGAGACTAAGACTAAAGAGAAGTTTATAAAGAATGATTTATCTTGTGAAGGTATCGTTTATAAATCAGGGGATTTAGCTATATGGGAAGATGATGGAAATGTAAAGCATTATGGGAGATTAGATAATCAAGTGAAGATAAATGGATTTAGAATAGAGATTGAAGAAATAGAAAATGTTTTGAATTCTATTGTAGATATAAAAGAGGCTGTGGTAATTATTGAAGATGATGGGGAAAATATCTATCTAATGGCATATATTATAGGAGGCAATGAAAAATTAAAGGAAGCTAATATACGAGAGTATTTATTTAATAGATTGCCATACTATATGATACCTCGTTATATCAGAATGATAAAGTACATGCCATTAACACAAAATGGGAAAATAGATCGGAAAGAATTACAAAAGAAGGCTTGTAATGTAAAACAAAATAAACAGGAAAATATAAGCAAGGATTTAGAAAGTAGAGTCATTAAAATATTAGAAGAAATTACAAAGAGTAAAAAGATTAATTTAAATCAAAAGATGACAGATTTACATATTGATTCATTGAAGAAAATGGAGTTAGCTACTAGGTTTAAAATGTACGGAATAGATATATCTATTCAAGATATGTATAAAAAATGTACACTAAAAACATTAATACAAAAACTAAGAGTTAACCCCAATAATAAACTATATACGAATCAAAAGCTTATAGCACAAGTTGCGAATATAAAGGCGAGTAGATTAAAAATAAAAAAAATAGAAATTAAAGGTGTTTTTATTACTGGTATAACTGGATTTGTTGGTATGCATGTATTAAAAGAATTGATAGAAACGACTAATTCAGCAATATATTGTATAATTAGAGCGAGCGAAGTAAGTATTAGCAAAAATAGACTGATAGAGTCGCTTAATTACTATTTTGAAGGTAGATATATTGATTTAATTGACAAAAGAATATTTGTTTTTAAAGGTGATATAACAGAAAAAAATTTTGGACTAGATAATGCAGAATTAAAAATTGTGAGGGAAAGTATAGATACAGTAGTGCACTTAGCGGCTACTGTAAGATTTTATGGGGAATATGATAGTTTTTATAAAATAAACATACTTGGAACAAGAAAAGTGATTAATTTTTGTAAAAAAAATAACAAAGTACTTAATTACATGTCTACTGTATCTGTGACTGGTAAGCATTTGGTTGATATTGAGAGGAATAAACGATTATTTACGGAAAATAGATTATATATAGGTCAAAAATATAAAGAAAATCCTTATGTAAGGAGTAAATATGAAGCAGAATTAGAAGTTTTGAAAGCTATTGAGGACGGGTTAGATGCTAAAATATTTAGACTTGGAATTATTACATGGAGAAAAACGGATGATAAATTTCAAATTGATAAGAATACTAGCATGTTATATTTAAAGCTAGAAGCTATTAGTAAATTAGGTATGATACCAAGAAAGTTTTTAAGGCATATAGTAGAGGTTTTACCAGTAGATGAGTGTGCTAAAAGATTAGTAAATATAATGAAAACTACGTCTAAACAAAAAGTATTTCACATAAGTGATAATTGCACAATTAAAGAAGTTTTAGAGAGCTATTATAAGGATATTTCAAAAATAAAGCAAGTTAGTATTAAATATTTTGATAGAAAAATTAAAGAATATGTAAATGATAATGTACTTATAGATGAGATAAAGAACATATCGGACTATTATAATGATTGTAAAGATAAAGTAATAAAAAAACATATACTAATAGATAATAAGTTAACACAGAAGTATATAAATAAAATAGAAAATGAGGAGATACGATGACTAAGATAAAAAATTCAACTAAAATTTATCTAATATATAATATAATAAATGTTTTAGTAGGTGTAATGTACTATTTTATAATACCGTGGATATTAAATTATCCTCCTGATTCGATAAATAATAAGTTCGAAAAAGAATTTGTGGGACTTTCTTATAATTATCAGTATAGTATAATACTTTTCATAGTAATATTAAGCAGTACTATTATGTTAAGAGTATTACTTAAAAATATAAATATTAACAATAAAAAAAATGATGTTAATATATTTGAAATAAGGAAAAGGTGTATACAAATTCCATATAAAATATATTTTATTCAATCATTTATACCGATAATTGTTTTGGTTCTAATACTTGCGGTATTAAAACTTGAAATGATTTTAATATTGAAATTGGGGATTTTACTTTTTACTGCAACAACAACAGCTTCTTTGATATCGTACATATTTGTAAGAAATATTATGAAAAAGATATTAATAGATTTACCAATCGTTAATTTGATTGGTGTTGAAAATAAAAATGTAAAATCTAGTATAAAATTAAAGAAAACAATTTTTTTGCAGATAATACCTATGTTTTGTGTTTCGATGCTATTTACAAGTTTAATGGGATACTCGACATTGGTGAAAGAAAAAGGACAATTGATGTTTGAATTCTACAAAAATCAATTGGATAACACATTTAATAATACAAGTATATATAATGCAGAAGAAATTAAAAAGAAGCTTAGAGTAATAAAATATAAAAGTGACAAGGATTATTGGTTTATAATTACAAGTAAAGATAACATAATTACCGATAAAAAAATAATTATGGAGAAGTTTTTTATAAAATATATGAAAGAAATATCTTTTAAATATGGGGGACATATATATGAAAATTATGGATATGATGGACAAGGAGTGGCGGTACAAGTTAATACACCAAATGAAAAATGTTATATAGGCATTAAGTATGAAATGGTATCTGATTATATAATAATTTATTTCGGTATGGCATTTATAATATTGTTAAGTATTAATTCAATCATCTTATATTATTTTGCACATAGCCTTGCAGAAGATATATCCGACGTTACACGAAGTCTTAAAGATATATCGAAGGGTAAAGATAAGCTAAAACACAAACTTCCAATAACCTCAAACGACGAAATCGGCGAGCTCGAAGAAGCATTTAATGAATTCGAAGAAGCAGAGCAATTAG
>MGOW01000026.1:0-1657 GCA_001797255.1 Clostridiales bacterium GWE2_32_10 | reverse complement strand
TCGCTTGGAGAACTGGTGGGAGGTATGGCACATAACCTGAAGAGTCCTATAATGTCTGTGGCAGGAGCTATGGAGGCGATAGGAGATCTTATAACTGAATTTGATAAATCATTGGATAATGAAAGTGTAACCAAAGAAGACTATAAGGCTATAGCCGAAGAGATGAATATATGGGTAGGTAAGGTAAAGGAATATGCAGCATATATGAATGATGTTATTACTACTGTAAAGGATCAAGCGGTTACTGATAATAGTAATCGAATGTCTAGCTTTACAATAAATGAACTTATAAAAAGACTGGATATAATAGTAACTCATATGCTTATGGAGCATGGCTGCAAACTAATTAAAAATTTGCAGATAGATGGAAATACAGAAATAATAGGAGATGTAACGGTTATAATTCAGGTCTTAAATAATTTAATATCAAATGCAGCTGATGCATATAAAGATAAAAAAGGAAATATTGACTTTACAATAAAAAAGTGCTATAATAATGAAAATGGTTTTGAAGACATTTTGTTTATAGTAAAAGATGAGGCTGGTGGTATAAAACCAGAGGTGGAAGAGAAGTTATTTAAACAAATGTATACTACAAAGGGGAGAAATGGAACTGGTTTAGGGCTTTATATATCGCTCTCTACGATAAAAGGTAAATTTGGAGGGACTATAGAGCTAGAAACAGAATATGGAAAGGGAAGTACATTTACAGTTGTTATACCTGAAAAAGGACATAAGAAATCAGAAGTTAACTAAACGATTGCAATAAATTATTATAGAGTAGAATTAATGCTACTGTTATATAATAAAATTTTGAATGTGAAGGTGATAATGATGAGATTGAGAGAACAAAATTTACAGGATATCCAAAATAATGTAGTACTAACTAACCGTGATGAAAAAGAAATGTATGATATTGAACAGTTCAAGCTTGACTCAAAGTATAAGATATTATTAGTTGATGACGATAAAGGAGTACTTGACATACTTGAAATGATACTTAAAAAAAGTGGTTTTCAGTGTACTGGATTTGATAACGCAGAAAAAGCACTTGAAGAACTCAAAAATAACGATACATATAATATTATCGTAAGTGACTATTTTATGGAGCCTGTTCATGGAGATGAGTTTGTAAGGCAAGTTAGAATGTTCAATGTGAAAATACATATTCTGCTTTTGACGGGATTCAAAGATCGAGCACCGGCACTCGATACTTTAAAAAGACTAAATATCCAAGGCTACTGCGAAAAGAGCAACAACTTCGACCAGCTACTACTATGGCTCTATGCTGCAGTAAGAGTACTAGAACAAAACAAAGATATATATGATCTTGTAGAAAAAACAACAGTACAAAATCAAGAAATAACACAGCTACATAATAACCTAGAGGATACTTATTCTGGATTAGTTGAAACACTAAGACTTACAGTTGATGCTAAGGATGAGTACACAAAAGGGCATTCTGATAGGGTGTCTTACTACTCTACTATAATAGGACATGCTATGAAACTTACACCAGAGGAAATCGAAATACTCAGAATAGGTGGGTATTTTCATGATATAGGAAAGATTGGGGTAAAGGATCAAATAATAAACAAAGACTCAAAGCTTACAGACCAGGAATTTGATGAAATAAGACAACATCCAGAAAAAGGGT
>MGOW01000025.1 GCA_001797255.1 Clostridiales bacterium GWE2_32_10 | reverse complement strand
AGAGCGGGCTGACACAAGGTACAGCCCCTACAGGGTAAATAAAAAATAAATTTTTTATTTTTTCCCAATATAAACTTGACAAAAAATATGTCGATATGTATAATGAAGGTAAGGTAGGTGCACACACCTTACCAACAATATGGGCATGGATGCCCAGAAAATTATTTTAATTTCAAGGAGGAGATTATTATGAGAATTAATAACAACCTAATGGCTTTAAATACTTATGGGAACTTGACTGCAACAGCAGGAAATCAAGCAAAATCTATGGAGAAATTATCTTCAGGTTTGAGAATCAACAGAGCTGGAGATGACGCAGCGGGTCTTGCGATATCAGAAAAAATGCGTGGTCAAATCAGAGGTTTAGGACAAGCTTCAAGAAATGCACAAGATGGTATATCACTACTTCAAACAGCAGAAGGTGCGTTAAGTGAAACTCACTCAATACTACAAAGAATGAGAGAACTAGCAGTACAATCTTCAAATGGTACAATGACAACAGAAGATAGAGCAAACCTTCAAACAGAAGTATCACAGCTTAAAACAGAAATTGACCGTATAGCAGACTCTACAGAATTCAACGGTAGAAAAATACTTAACGGTAGTATAGACGGAGCAAGAACAGCACAAGGTACAAAGCTAGAATCAAATGCATTCAAACTAGCAGCAGCAGGAGCAGAAGTAGATGCAGATACAGCACTAGATGCTACTACAAGAATAGTTACAGGCATGAATGATGGTTTTGCACTAACAGTAAAAGACGCACAAGGTAATACTTTGGGTGGAGCAGCACAACAAATAACAATAGCAGCTGGTAATTATAGTAGATCTGAACTAGTAGCGGCTATAAATGCTGGTATAGGAAACAACGCTAGCTTATCAGGTGAAGTAAGAGCAACATATAACACTTCAACTAATAAAATGTCATTTATCACATCGGATACAGGAGCATCAACAGGTGTAACACTAAATACTCCAACAACAGCAGCAGAGTCAGCACTGTCTGCAATGGGGTATAGAGCAGCTACAGCGGCACATGTGGGTACAGTAGATTTTGATGTTAACCAAGACCTTACTAATGGAGTAGGGGAAACGATATTTGACTTAACAGTTGGAGGTAAGACTGCAACAATAGATATAGCAGGAGAAGCTGGAATTGGTGCTGCTACAACTAAAGCAGCAGTTTTAGCTGCATTGCAAAGTAAAATAAACACAGCATTTGGAACGAATGCTGTTACAGTAGCAGATGATGGAAACGGAATGGTAAGTTTAACAGCTCTTGCAGGTGAAGGAATAGCCGTAGCAGCGAATGGAGCTAATACTGGTGTTGCATCAATTTTTGGTTTAGCAGGAAGTAAAGCAGCTGGTGCAAACACATTTGTAGCAGGGCAAGCAATAAACACAGAAGAAAATGGAACAGCAGCATCAACGACAGTAGCAGGAACTGATACATTAGCTGTTGTAGCAGATACTGATGGAAACAAACTAGGATTACAAGATGGAAACGTAATCACTATAGAAGGAGCAGTAGGTGGAACATCATTTACTAGAGACTACACTATACTAGTTGGAGATACATTAAACACATTAGCAGGAGAAATCCAAACAGCTATCGGTGGAAGCTCAGCAGTAAGCTATAATGCAACTACTCAAGAATTTAATGTAGTAGGAGAGTCTGGTGTAGCTGAATCAGTTACAAACTTAAAATTAACAGCAAAAGCATCTAGTACAGATACTACAGAAATAACAAAATTCAATGATTACATGAGTGCATTTGAAGAAACTCAAAAAGCACAAGATGCACATACAGATTCATCAATAGATATGCAAATCGGTGCTAACAAAGACCAAACTATGAACCTATCTGTACAAAACATGTCAACAGACAATATGCTACTTTCATCAATAGATGTTAGTACAACAGTAGCAGCAGGCTTTGCAATAGGACTTATCGACGATGCAATAAGCTTAGTAAGTGAACAACGTTCTAACTTAGGAGCAATCCAAAACAGACTAGAACACTCAATAGCTAACCTAAATACATCTAGTGAAAACCTAACAGCTGCAGAATCTCGTATCAGAGACGTAGACATGGCACAAGAAATGATGACATTCACAAAGAACAACATACTACAACAGGCAGCACAAGCAATGTTAGCACAAGCTAACCAAGCACCACAAGGAGTATTACAATTATTGAGATAATCACTAAAAAAAAGCGCTTTGGCGCTTTTTTTATTTTTGGTAAAAAATCTTATAAAATTTTCTAGAAAAGCGTTGACTTTGGTCGTAAAATAAGGTAATATTAGGTGGTGGTTATAAAATTGATGGAAGGAATGGGGGATTATAGAAATGTTTTCGCAAATGGATTTATATGGAAACTTAGCAATTAATATTTTAGAATTTCAAAGAGAACTTGCTAAAATGAATATAATAATAGAACGGGACACAGAAAAAGTATTTAGAATAACCAAATCTGATATAGAAGATATGGTCACAACCTTAAATGAGGACTTAAATAGTAATCTTGTGGAAAAGCTGCTTGGTAGTTTTTCAAAAAAGAATAAGAAAACGAAAGAGAAGAATATAGAAGTATTAATGAGCTTGATTAATATTATTAACAACCATAACGCATTGCTTGCAGAAAAGACTAGAATGGAGATTGACCTAGCAGAAAAAAATGAACAGCTTGAAGAGCTAAAAGAGAGAGTAGTGATAGAACAAGAAAACAATTATCTAAATGATATTAAAATAAATGGAAGTATGACTATACATAATGTACTAAACCTGTTAGCACTAAAATCAAAGTTTATCCCAAAAGACACAGAAACCATGATGGTGAACGAAGAATTTGCTAAGATAGGGCTTCTATATATAAATGAACTAATGCCACAAGGTAGCTATGAAATAAAGGAAAATGCGATTAGACATCTGTTTAATGAAATCGAAAGACAGTGCAAAATAGAAGCTAATAGTAAGTTGAAGATAGATAAAACTATTGGCGAGAAAACCGTACTCGAGGTATTAAGTGAGAATTTGCAATATGACCTAAGTATGGCTATACTAGATAGTGTAAAAAAAGATGTAATGGAAGCTCAAACTTTAAAGTATAAAGTATTATTTAATGCAACGGGGTGGATGAAACCGTTTAAAAAAGAAGGCTTTGGATATGATGAACAAACTGATATAATAGATGCAGCCACAACAGCAGCAATTAGTGTTATCCAAGTAGAGGTATGCGATAGGATGGAAGAATTAAATAGAAAGATAATGAAGGCGTTAGCACTTTCAGAAGTAGAAATAAAAGATTTATTTCTACTTTCAGATAAAGAGTATCTTAAAAAACATGGATTTCATGAAGAGTATACGATTGAAGAATTGAGAAAGTATGTTATACTTTCAAAAGGGATAAGTGAGATAAAAGTAATGGTGAGTGTAGAGATGGACAAATTAATGGAACACGAAGATGAGGATATAGAAGAAATTGAGGAAAAATTGGCATAAATTTTACAAAACTACTTGTCAAGAATAGAAAATTATGGTATAATGTCAAATGTTATGAAAGTTCCTTGCTCTTTTTAAATGGAAAGGGCCAGTAGACCAAAAGGAGGTGTAAGTGATGAACAAATATGAATTAGGAATTATTTTAAAACCAAATTTATCAAACGAAGAAAAAGCTGAGCAGATTGAGAAGATAAAAGCTTTTATCACTAAAGTAGAGGGCGTTGTAACAAACGTTGAGGACTGGGGTAAAAGGATACTTGCTTATGAAATCAAAAAGGTTAGAGATGGTTATTATGTTTTTATCAAATTTACAAGTACTGCTGATGCTATAGCAAAGATAGATAATGATTGTAGATTACTTGATTCGGTTATGAGACATATTATAGTAACTGACGAAGTTGTAGAGCAAAACCCTAAGAAAAAAATAATTAGAAAGCCTAGAACAGATTTCAAAAAGAATTTTGGAAAAAGAGATAATAAAGGCTTTGACAGAAATGCAAATAGAAATAATTCAGATAGAAATCAAAAAAGAGAAACAGCTGTAGTAACAGAAAAATAAAAATAATTTTTTGGCTTGGAGGTTAAGAACATGAATAAGGTTATGTTAATGGGAAGATTAGTGAAAGATCCTGAAGTTAGATATTCGAATTCTGCTGAACCAGTGGCGGTTGCTAGATATACACTAGCAGTAAATAGAAAATTCAAAAAAGATGGAGTACAAGAAGCTGACTTTATAAATATAGTTGCTTTTGGGGGAAATGGAGAATTTGCAGAAAAATACTTAAAGAAGGGGCAAATGATTGCTGTTGCCGGTAGACTTCAAGTTAGAAGCTGGGAAGATCAGACAGGTAATAAAAGATTTTCAACAGAAGTTATTGTAGAGGACCATTATTTTGCTGAAAGTAAAGCTTCATTTGAAAGTAGAAAAGGTGACTCATCATTTAATAACGCTAATTCAGATAGCATGGACGGTTTTTATCCAAAGGATGAAAATATAGAAGATGATAGTTTACCGTTTTAGTTAAAGTTTGGAAGGAGGATTTTAGAATGCAACATCAAAGAAAAGTGATGAAAAAGAGAAAGAAGATTTGTAATTTTTGTTTAAATGATATAAACAGCTTAGATTATAAAGATATAAATAAGGTAAAAAAATATATATCTGAAAGAGGTAAAATACTACCTAGAAGAGTTACTGGAAATTGTGCTAAGCATCAAAGATTAGTTACAGCTACAATAAAAAGAGCTAGAATAATGGCTTTACTTGCCTTTGTAGAAGAATAAAAAATGCTGCCGAAAATCTTCGGCAGTTTTTAATTTGTTACAGTTTAGACAATGCTGTCAACCTGCAGTTAAATGTACACGTAAAATCAACGAACAATAACCATTGACAAGTAAAAATATTTATGTTAAAATAAAACTATATTTTAGATTTGCATAACATATAGTTAAACGTATATACTGTTACAAGGAGTTGATATGCTTATGTACATTACAAGAGCGATTGAAGAAACAATAAAATCAATCAATAATACTTTCCCAGTACTCTTGGTTACGGGGCCGAGACAGGTTGGGAAGACCACTTTGCTTAAAAAAATTGCCAGCACAGACAGAAAATATGTATCGCTTGACAACCCAACAAATCGGGAACTTGCAAAAACTGAACCTGAGCTATTTCTGCAAAGATTTGCACCACCTGTGATTATAGATGAAGTTCAATATGTACCAGAGCTTTTTGATTACATCAAAGTATATGTTGATGAAAAGAAAACTAGTGGAGACTTTTGGCTTACAGGTTCTCAGACCTTTCACATGATGAAAAACGTTACGGAGTCACTTGCGGGCCGCGTGGGCGTCCTTCGTATGTTAGGGCTTTCGAATGCAGAAATTACGAATAATGAATCTATGCCGTTTGAGGTTGAACCAGAGTTGTTCATAAAAAAGATAAATCAAGTAAAGAAAATGACAATCATAGAAATATTTGATAGGATATATAAAGGATCTATGCCACGACTCTATGAAGTGCCAGAAACGGGCAGAGATGGGTATTATGAATCATATTTAGAAACATACATCAGTCGTGATATAAAGGATCTAACGCAGGTTGCGGATGAACTAGCTTTTTTTAGATTTGTTGGAATTGTGGCATCAAGAACTGCTACGAATGTAAACTATGAAACTTTAGCGAGTGAAGCAGGAGTCTCGTCCCCAACAGCAAAGCAGTGGCTGTCTATTCTTGTATCTAGCGGACTTGTGGCACTCATTGAACCGTATTTTAATAATGCACTTAAAAGAGTGATAAAAGCTCCGAGGATGTATTTTCTTGACACAGGACTTTGTGCATATCTGACGAGATGGAATTCTGCTGAAGCACTAGAAGTAGGGGCTATGAGCGGTGATTTTTTTGAAACATGGGTTGTTTCTGAAATTTATAAAAGCTATATAAATAGTGGAAAGCGCCCACCTCTTTATTTCTATAGAGATAGCAATAAAAAGGAAATAGATATGATTATACAAAAAAATAACACGATATATCCGATAGAAATAAAAAAAAGTGCGGCACCCAAAGATGCAATCAAAAACTTTTCGGTACTAAAGCCTGTTGAAAAAGATCCTGAAGAAGATGACAACTTCATAGGTGCTGCACATTTAAAAACAAATATCGGCACAGGAGCTGTGGTTTGTCTAGCATCAGATGTTTTGCCGATAGATAGTAAGAACTGGTATGTGCCTGCGTGGTTGATATAAGAGGTAAAAATTTGTAAAATTCTGAAAAAATAAATGGATATGTATTGATTTTTTTATATTTTTTTGGTATTATATAAAAGAGTAAATAGAGGATTGCTGTACAGGTAAAATTTTTTTAGAAAGTTAGGAGGACTAAGATGAGTGAAGTAATAGTTATAACTTCAGGAAAGGGTGGGGTAGGAAAGACTACTACATCTGCAAATATCGGGATGGGATTAGCACAATCGGATAAAAAAGTTGTTCTTATTGATGCAGACATAGGACTTAGAAACTTAGACGTTGTTATGGGGTTGGAGAATAGAATAGTCTATGATCTAGTGGATGTTGTTGAAGGGCGTTGTAAAGTTAAGCAAGCATTGATAAAGGATAAAAGATGCTCTAATCTATATTTGTTGCCATCTGCACAAACACGTGATAAGACGGCAGTGAACCCAGAGCAAATGAAAAAGCTTACATCAGAATTAAAAGAAGACTTTGATTATGTTATAGTCGACTGTCCAGCAGGTATTGAGCAAGGATTTAAAAATGCGATATCTGGTGCTGATAAGGCTATAGTAGTAACTACTCCAGAGGTATCTGCGGTAAGAGATGCAGACAGAATAATAGGACTACTTGAAGCAAACGACATCAAGTCACCATCACTTATAATAAATAGAATAAGGATGAATATGGTAAAAAAAGGCGAAATGATGTCGATTGAAGATGTTATGGAAATACTTGCAATAGGCATTGTAGGGGTTGTGCCTGACGATGAGTACATAGTAGTTTCTACAAATCAAGGTGAGCCTGCGGTACTAGACAATAATTCTTTGGCGGGTAAAGCGTATAGGAATATAGTTCAAAGAGTATTGGGTAATGACGTACCTCTATTAGATTTGGAAAATGGCAATAAGTTTATAGACAAATTAAAAAAATTTTTAAAAATTGGTAGATGAAAGGAGTATAGCTAATGTTTGATATTACAAAACTTTTGAATTCTTTTGGGACTAAAAAAGAAAAATCTTCAGGTAATGTAGCAAAAGACAGATTAAAACTTGTTCTGGTTCATGATCGTTCAAGCTGCTCCGGGGAGATATTAGAAAAAATAAGAGCTGATATAATGGAAGTTATATCAAGATATATGGACATAGACACAGAGGGCTTAGATATACAAATAAGTCAAACAAAGAGTACAGAAACTGATGGGAATGTTCCAGTACTGTATGCTAATATTCCTATAAAGAGTATAAGAAAAACTGAATAACAAAATAACAAAGCAACTCATTAATGAGTTGCTTTATTATTTTGTTAAATCTTCTATATACTTTATTAGACTAAACAACTTAACCCCTTTTTCTTTTCTTAAAATGAACTCTGTTTTTTTAGATGGTTTCTTATAAAATTTATATTTGCTTTGATCGGGAAAGTGACTTACAAATGGATAAACTCTATGTTTTAAGATTATAGCATTCCCTATTTTCATTCGTTGCAAATCATTAATAGTCACTAATTTCCTTTTTTCTAAAATTTTACCTTCTTTATCTTTTATTGTTTTATCGCCACATAAAGAACTTATTGTGTCAAGAGCTTTATTTTCGTTAGATAGTAGATAAATCAAATTAGAAGAGTTTCCTTTTATAATTTCTGCTGGTTCATATTTATATATCATATCTAATTGAGAAAAGCTTTGAATTATCATAATAAATCTTATTCTTCTACTACGTGAAGCAGTTATCATTGCCGTAAAATCTTTAATGGATGGCATATTAGCAAATTCATCTAATAAAAAATTAAGTCTTATATCTAATTTCCCACCATTATATGTTGCATGATCAACTACTACCTCATAACATTGTTTAACAAAAATACTAACTAAAGCATGATATGTAGTTTTTTCATCATGGACTATAATAAACACTGCTGTTTTTTTAGAGCCAAATTTTCTTATATCAAAATCACTGTAAGATAACATGTTTGATAAAGATTTTCTTGATGTAAAGGTTCTTATTTTTTGTTTGAATAACGCAATCACATCATATTTTAATTCTTCTGATGCCATAAGTGTACTTGATACAAATGAATAAGCCGGATTTTCTACACCTTTACATTTAAAATATAGAAACAGGTACGTTGAATTCAAATAATCACTTTCACCCTCGTTACACATATTACTTATACTATTTAAATTAATTTCATCTTTTTCTCCATCCTCAAAAAGGTATAAACACAACCCACAAAAAAGGTCTGCCGCTAATTTTTCTTTAAATAAATTTGGATTCATATTTGAATAATAATCACTATAAAAAATATTAATACTAAGATCTTCTAAAAATTCTATTGATTTATCTATATTCCCACTCTTATAAAGTTCATACGAAACAGTTAAAGGATTCCAAGCATTACCTAAATTAGGATCCCTAAAATTAAGTACAATTACGTTATAACCTTTTTCACGTAATATATCACCAGTCTGCTCATATAATTCTCTTTTAGGATCTGTTATAATCATACTTTCAGATGCTTTAGCTAATATATTTACGGTTGGATTTATAAAACGTCTTGTTTTACCGCTTCCAGTTGAACCAATGATTAACGTATGTGAATCACTATTATCAACCCATATTCTTTTTGTATTTGCTTTTAATGGTATACCTCCATACTTAAAATGGTCATCTGCTATATTTACTTTTTTTAATTCTTTTTTTATTTCTCTACTAGTTGACCATCTTCCATCACCTTTAATTTTTGTGGAAAAAGCAGTTTCGCTACTATCATCATTTATATAAACAAAGGTTAAGATTAAAATTAGAATGGAAGACACTATTAATGCGATAATGATTATATTAAGCACGAAATCACCTCTTGTGTTTATTTACAAATATAGTTATCCGAATTTTACCACATAATTATAATTTATTGCAACCTATCAAAAAATTTTACAAAAATCTTACCTTTTCTTATAAAATATGTTATAATGTACTAGGGTGATATACAATGAAATGTGATAAAACGTATCTTATTAAGCTATTGACAGAAAAAAATAAGACAGGATATACATATGAATACCTGTCTAGTCTTACTGGTTACCATAAAAAGTACTTAATCTATCTAAACAAAAAAATAAAAAATAATAAATCATCTGAAATTTTGTCGAGAAAAAATAAGATACCAATGGACGAAGAAAAGTATATTTTAAAATTATATAGATCATGGGGTAATACGAACATTACAAAATTTTACGAATATTATAAGTCCAGCTTAAATGGTTATAAACTAAGAGCTTATTCTACAATATATAAGCTAATCGTCAAATCAGACTCTATTAATACTGGTGCTGTTAATGAAAGTATAACAGTACCAGTGATATTAGCATCTAACTTTAAAATAGGCAATCTTAACTTAAATATTTGCTCATATTTATATATAAAGCAAAATGGTGCTATGTTTATATATTTACATGCAGTAAACAGAAAATTCATACATAACTTGACTAACTTATTACGATATGTTATTAATGTGAACAAGCTTTCTACCGATATATATATGAATTTATCAGTATCTCTTGGTAATAAAATAAATGGTATGTCTCAATTTGAAAGAATGTGTATGGAGCTAGGAGTAAATAGTTTAGAATGTAGCAATGAAATTAAAAATGATATACATAAAATAAAAAAGAATATCAAAAATGCAATACTAGAGTGTAACTGTAAAAATATTACCGATATAAATAACATTTTACATAATATGCTAGAGCCGAATATTACTTCGGAGAATAATTTAAAGTATGATATAGACCGTATATTATGCTTTAAATACAACAGGACAACAATATTTGAAAATATAGTTCAGTTTGAAAATAATAGGTATAAGATTATAAATGATACACCGATTAAAAGAAGGGAGGACGTAATTATAATGAAAAGTTTCAAGAATAAGATTACTGTATTATATAAAGGAACCCAATATGAGACGTGTAAAGTAGTATCGGTGTATTCAAAGAGGAAGTATGACCTCTGAACTGTATCACATTTATATCGAAATATAGGGAAAAATCAAAAAATATATTGACATATATCTAAAAAAATGTATAATTAAATAGTGAGATTTAATGTTATAATATTAGGAGGAGCAATAATGAAGGGGAGTATTAAAACTAAATTAATCGGGTATTCATTTGTTACATTTTTATTTATGCTAGTGACGATAATTATTTTTACTATTAATATGGTATCTATTGAGTTTAGGGCATTTGAAAAGTCAGTAATTGAAATGAAGCTAAAAAGCGATTTGAATGTTGCGTATGAGCGTTTAGAAAAAAACTATGGAAAGATTGAGTTCAATGACGGTAAATTAAAATCAGAAAATGGTGAGGATTTGTACAATAACAATGTTTTTGTAGATGAAATTGGAAGTAGTCTCGGGAATACAACTACAATTTTTATTAAAAAGGATGACGATTTTGAAAGGATTACAACTAATATTAAAAAAGAGGATGGTACCAGAGCTATTGGTACTACGCTCGGGAAGGCTAGTGCTGCTTATGAGCCACTTATGAAGGGAAACCCATACATGGGTGAGGCGAAAATATTAGGTAATAATTACATAACGGCATATGATCCTTTAAAAGATGGAAATGGTAATGTCATAGGTATTTTATATATAGGAATACCAACTGCAGAGTACGATAAGTTTATTGAAAAAACAGAAATTGTTTTTTTGACAAATATAATGATTATTGGTGGAATAATAATGATTATCTCATTAGGAATAATATATGTATTAGGTAATAAAATTGTTAGTCCTATAAAATATTTATCCAATTTTTCTGAAAAATTGGCAGAGGGAGATTTGACAACAAATATTGATGATAAAATTCTAAAACAAAATAATGAGATAGGTCAGCTTGGAAAAACGTTTAATGTATTAGTAAATAATTTTAGAGTATTAATAAGTAATATTGTTAACACATCAGACAATGTTGTGAGTTTTTCTACAAACCTTAAAAATGTTACATCAGAAACTAAAAAGGTTTATGTAAACATGACTTCATCGTTTGAGCAGCTTTTTGAATTATCATCTGAGCAGGCTAAACAAACTGAAAAAGGTGCTATTAAAGTAAAAGATTTAGGTGAGAAGGTAGAGGCTGAAAAAAATATATTAGATAAACTAAATAATTCATATAAAGAGATTTTGGATTTGACATCAAATGGTTTAAACATTGTAAATGGGTTGAATGAAAAAACTGATATTACACAAAACTCAATACAGGAAGTAAATGATGGTATAGTCAAAACTAACCAAAGCTCAAAGGATATAGGTAATGCAAGTAACGTTATATCAGATATAGCGGAGCAAACAAATCTTCTTGCACTTAATGCAGCTATAGAGGCAGCAAGAGCAGGGGATGCAGGGAAAGGCTTTGCAGTAGTAGCAGAAGAAATACGAAAATTAGCAGAAAAATCTACTGAGTCAACAAAAGAAATTGACAAAGCGGTAAGTAATTTGCAGTATGATTCTAATAGCTCAGTACAAACAATAAAAAGATTACTAAGTGTTATAGAAACTCAATCCGAAAGTGTAAAAAATACAAAGGATAAGTACAATCAAATATTTGAAGCTATAAATTTATCAGTACAAGCAATATCGGAGCTAAACAAATCAGAGCATGAAGTTAGCGAAATGAAAGATGTAATGCAAGGGGTGCTTAAAAATCTAGCTGATATTGCTCAAAAAAACGCTGCAAATACCCAAGGGATAAGGCAGTCAGTAGAAAATAATAATAAAACAATAACGCAGATTTCGGAAGAAAGTACAGAACTTGCAAGCTTAATAGGAAAGCTAAAACAGTTGGTTGAAAAATTTAAATTGAGTTAGGATATAGAATAGAGATGATTGCGAATGTATCTAATAAATAAAATCAAGATAAGGGCTTGATTTTATTTATTTTTAATGAATAGTTACAAAAAATTTATAGAATCCAAAAAAATTTATGCAAAATATGTTGATTTTTTGTCTCGTTGGGTGTATACTATGATGTGTGTTTTAATAGCAATAATTATATAAAATTTTAAATAGGGAGACTTGTTTTATGCTTGAAAATTTTTTGAATATAGCAATGACCGATTGGTTATCTATTTTTTTTGCAATATTAATCGTCTTAATAACTATTCCAATCTTTATTTATTCGATTGGGTACCTAAAGGAGTATAAAAGAGAATACTCGGTAAAATATATTTACCTGATGATGATAATGTTTATATTATCAATGTTTGGAGTTGTTTTTTCGAGTAATAGCATAGAATTTATGGTGTTTTGGGAGATTATGTCGATGGCTTCATTTTTCCTTGTTATTTATGAATATAAAAACAAAGAGAGTGTGAGGTCAGGGATTATGTATTTTGTAATGACGCATATAAGTGGACTTGTTCTAATGATAATGTTTGCACTTATTTACAAATATACAGGAAGCTTTGATTTTAATGAAATAATAAAGTATTCTAGCAGCTTTACAGCGTTTCAAAACCATATAATTTTTATCCTAGCAATAATTGGTTTTGGTGCAAAGGTGGGATTATTGCCACTTCACGTATGGCTTCCAAAGGCTCATCCGGCAGCACCGTCTAATGTATCAGCATTAATGTCTGGAGTTATGCTCAAAATTGCAATATACGGATTTATACGTGTTGTATTTATGTTCTTGGGAGATATATCACATATGTATGGGATTTTTATAATGGTGATAGGAACAGTTA
>MGOW01000024.1:21164-22537 GCA_001797255.1 Clostridiales bacterium GWE2_32_10 | reverse complement strand
TTTCCTATATTGTAAAACAACTATATTTAGTTTTAACAACAGCCACCATTACATCCACAGCCACAGCCCGAATCACCTGTCGTTGTTTCTTCTTCTAACCCTAATGCCTTATATGCAGCTTGGCGAATAGCCTTTGCTGGGATATCCTCATACTCATTACCTTCATATGTTACTGTTCGACAGTAGGTTTCAGCTCCTAGTAAAGATGTACAAGAATCACAATAGTTCTTTGATACTTCAATATTTAATATATCTTCCATAGGAACTCCGTTGAAGAAGATAGTATTTGATTGTGGAATTTTGGTAGCATCAAGTTTTGTTTCTATAAATTCTACCTCTATACCCTGTGGTTGTAGTGCTCTGCTTAATCTTTTTATTTCCTGATTGAGATTTTCACCTGTATCATAACAACGATCGCAAGTCTCGCCTTCTACATCAAGATGAACCCATTCAATTTTAAGTTTTTTCATTTTTAAAACCTCCCTATGATATTCATATTTTATTTTTCTTCGTTTATATATTCCTTTATTTCATCCTTACTTGGAACTCTTCCAAACACCTTTACCTTTTCATTAATGACAATTGCAGGAGTTCTCATGACCCCATACTCCATTATTTTCTCTATGTCTTCTACCTTTTCCAGCTCTGCATCCACATTTAATTCTTTTACTGCTTCCTCTGATGCTTGGTATAGTTTTTTACAGTTTGCACATCCCATTCCTAATATTTTAATATTCATATTTAATTCCTCCTCTGTTTAAAATATTATATATATATAATTAAAATCCTAAATAAAACATATAAAATGCAATTAATAGTATAGCGGTACCCATAACATATTTCAATATCACACTAAATGCACCATACTTTTGATTAGCTGTAACCTTTTTTACGAATCCTATAGATGTTCCTGCAATAAGAACAAGTATGCTATGCCCTATAGAATATAGTAGTAAGAGTAATACTCCCCATGCAATATTTCCACTTCTTGCAACTATTCCAAGTAGTACTACGAGTACAGGTGTTGCACATGGAGATGAAAATATTCCTCCTAGCACTCCAGCAATAAATGCTCCTATGTAACCTTTTCTTGTATTCTTTGATACAAGATACGTTGATGGTATGAAATTATATATTTCAAATGTTTGTAATGCCATAAGTAACATCAAGACACCTAATGCGATGTACCACCACGGGGATGATGTTCCCATCAGTTTTCCAAGTAACGCTGCTAGTGTTCCAAGAATCGTGAAAGTTACTGCCATACCAACCGCAACTGTGAATGATAGTTTAAATGCTCTTTTGGGGTCATTATTTCCTGTTCCACCAACATATCCAATTACAAGAGGTACACTTGTGAGTGCACAAGGAGT
>MGOW01000024.1:13175-21133 GCA_001797255.1 Clostridiales bacterium GWE2_32_10 | reverse complement strand
ATAAGCGGTGCAAACCATATATTGTTTTTTATCAATGTTGATAGTATTTCTAACCACCCGTCAATCACTCTATGCCCATCTCCTTTAAAGCCGATAGCAATTGTTCTTTTGTCATGCCACCCTCATGTGTTGTAAAAACATGTTCATTTGTTACTTTATGAGAATATATCAGCATTTGCATCTTTTCTGGATCAGATGGAACATATGGTTTTCCCTCTTTATCAAAGAATATTTGAGTTGGAATAACACTAATTGGATATCCATCCGCCAACTTTTGATATTTCCACACGTCGACAAACTTAATAATAGCTTTCCCATGTAGCTCTGTGTTTAATTCCTTTAGCACTGGTGCCATTTCTTTACATGGAATACAAGAATCTGCACCAAAGTCAATAACAATTGGGAGCCCGTAAGATTTTAGTTTTTCTATGTCGAGTTGATCTACTACATGAAGTGCAAAATCAGAGTTGTTCTTTAATGCTATTGGTTGTTCGTTTTTTGCAATTAACTCCTCATCTTCAATTCCTGCTTGCTCACTACTTGCTTCTGCCTGTTCATTTATCACTTCCGTTTGCTCATTTTTTAGAGCTGCTTTCTCATTGCTTTTTGCAATCCAAATGCCTCCTACAACGAGTAAAATACATACTGTAAAAATAATTTTAATTAAGTTTGTTTTATTAAATACTGGATACCATGTCTTTGACATTTTATTACCCCTTTCATTTTTAATTATACTAATAAATATGAAAACATATTAAACAAATAACCTATAAGTATGATTCCTACTGTAACTATCCCCACAAATATTGTAAGCAGCTTAGGTTTAACCACTCTACTGATCATCACAATAGATGGTAACGATAACGCAGTTACTGCCATCATAAAGGCAAGTACTGTACCTATGTTTACACTTTTAAGCACAAGTGCTTCAGCAATCGGTATTGTACCGAAGATGTCAGCATACATCGGTATCCCTACAAGTGTTGCTAGTATTACTGCAAATGGATTATTAGAGCCTACTACATTATCTATTACTTCCTGTGGTATGAAGTTATGAATAGCTGCACCAATACCAACACCTATTAATATATATATCCAAACCTTTTTAACTATGTTTTTGACTTCAGCTACTGCATATCTTGCTCTCTTGCCTTTAGTCAACACTTCATCTTCAATATCTGAATTACCTATTTTTCTAACGTAATCCTGTATTTCATCCTCCATGTTTAGTTTTCCTATGATTGTTCCTGCAATAACCGCAAGTACAATCCCTACTAGAACATATGCAATTGCAATCTTTATCCCAAAAAATGATAATAGTATTAAAAAAGATGCTATATCAACAAGTGGTGATGATATAAGAAAAGAAAATGTAACCCCAAGTGGTAGTCCTGCTGATGTAAATCCTATGAATATTGGTATACTCGAGCAACTGCAAAATGGAGTAATAGTCCCGAGTAGAGCACCCATGATATTTCCTGTAATCCCTTTAAATTTCCCTAGTATTTTTTTAGTACGTTCAGGTGGAAAGTAGCTCTGTATATATGACATGAGAAATATTAACACTGATAACAAAATAAATATCTTTACCACATCATATATGAAGAAGTGTACAGCTCCACCCATTTGAGTTTGTATTGAAAGGTTAAACACATTTTCCACTAAAAACTTTGCAATATCACTTAGCCATTGCATCTTTAAAAGCTGATCATTTAAAAAACTAAATATATTCATGCTATACCTCCTTGCAGTTTCCTTTGCAGCCCCTGTCCTTCTCAATTCTGGCTTTTACTCTAACTAAATCATCTTTGCATTTTTGAGTATTTAAAATCTCTTCTTTCACCAAAGCTTTTATAATATTGTCATACATTCTGTTTTCGATTAAAGCGTACTTAACCCACAAACCATTTTTAGTATCTTCTACTATGTTAGCATTCTTCAGTATTGTGAGATGTCTAGAAACAGTTGATTGTGGCAACTCTAATATATCTACCATTTCACAAACATATAAATCAGACTCAAACAATATATTTATTATTCTAAGTCTTATCTCATCTGACAATGCACTTGTTACACTTAATATCTCTTTCATTTACATTCACCTTCTTTCTTTTGTATGTTATACACTAAACATTAGTTTATGAACACATAATCACTTTATTTTAGTATACATTCATTATTCCGAATATATACATATTATATGCTTAGAAAATTTATTTGTCAATAGAACTTTAATAAAAAAATAACTTTTGTAAGTCTACTTACTAAACTTTTCTAATCGAACTATATATTGTGTCTTTAATTAACCTCTCCTGATTTTATTTCAAAATAAAAGGTTGTTTCAATTTCTGTAAGCCACAGAAGCCTAAAAAAGCCAATATTTTCGCAAAGAAAAAGACCTCCAAGAATACCTTGAAAGCCTTGCTATGCGGATGTCCGTCATTGACGTCATCCCTATATAAAGACATGTTTAAATTTAGCTTTACTTTCCCAATTTAACTAACATGTCTGATTGTTTTCATATCAGTTTTTACACATTAATTAAATTTTATATTTCATCTTCATTTATATCCATACTTGAGTGATTATACAAAGTACCGTCCTCTTCCATTTCTCTGTAAACTCCTATCATTTCTAGATCTGCATATTCAAACTTTCCTTCTGGTGATACTTTAACATACCACGACTCATGGAATGGAATAGTAAACTCCTCTTGTTCTTCTTTATAAAATCTAAAAGTATTTCCAAGACGAATTAATATTTCTTGCTCACGTTCATCAAGATTATTAAAATCTCTAAAGCTATCCATTGAGCATATCATAGCATCTAATTTTTTTATTGCTCCTAATGATTGTAAATAATCTTCTATTCCATTTTCATATTCTCTGGTAACATTTTCACCCATATACGGATTATGTGTTACTATTCTATGAGTCACATCATTACTATCTGTTGCTGCAATCGCCAATCCTATACAAGGTGCAAGTCCATATGTGCCAATTGTGGTTTTATCATCATTTACTCCCAAACAGTGTAACATACCAACTCTTAATAAATTCTGAGGTCTATTGTTTAAATTTGCCTCATACTCTAAATTTCTTATTTTTTCTCTAATAATTTCATTTTGAGTTATCGGAGTTTCTAATTGAAAATATTTGTCACATGATTGACCTAATATATTTCCATCCTTAGGAAAGCATGTATTATCACTAGATTTTCCCTGTGTATCTTTATTAACACCATAGCTTAAGAAATCTTTAATTTTTGCTATCATCCACCCCACCCCGTTTCTCTGTATTTATTATATTGTACTCCATATTTTTCCATATGTCAATAATTTTCTTAATATTTAGCTATTACAATATCTTTTACAAGTTCAACTCCGACAACCGTAGTTTAGAAGACACAAAAAATCCCAAACCACTGTAAATTCAACATCTACAATTATTTGGGATAACATCCACTGCGGATGTCCGAGCGACAACGTAACCCCCACTGATGCTCCGTTTGATTTTGTATATAGTTTTACGTATTAACTTCTTACTACGCTAGCCATTTGTTTTCTTTCAGGTCTATAAGCATTTATAACAAAGTGATAAATTTTACATTCTACCTCTAGATTCTCTGGTATCATGTTGACACTCATATATACATTATTCAAGTTATCAACCTCTTTTAACTCTAATACCTTAAAGTTATTTTTATTATCATGTTTATAATTTAAGATTATCTTATTCCTATTCTCTATAACTTCACATATGTTTGTAGCTCTATTTATAACTATTGTAAAGCCAAAAACAGTATCTTCATTCATATACCCCAGAAGTTGCCCATACTGCTTTTCAAATTTGCCCCATTCTTTATTTTCTCCAACTGCTACTTTTATGTATTGCCCATTATATATTGTTGAAATATAGAAATCAACTTCTCCTACTCTCTTTTTTGCAAATCCTGCTCTATTCTCCCTATCAATGCTTATACCTCTTGCTTCAAATTGTACTTTTAATATATTATGTATATAGTCACTTATATCATCTTCAGATAGTTTCTCGAGTAAAGATATATTATCAGTTACTCTCAATATAGAATTATTAATTTCTCTTATCACATACTCTTCAATATTTTCTATTCTGTCTATAAATTTTTCTTGTCTATTGCTTTCTTTTCCCATTTGCTTTTTTATTGTCTCATATTCTTCTCTTATGTCTTGTGGAAGTAACTCAATGTAATCATCAATTTCAATGCGCACATATTCTTCTATAAATTTTGGATTTTCAGTCCAGTATTTAAAATACTTTTCCGCATATAGAAAATCATAATCATAAAATAATTCTTCAAAATAAAAATCATATGTGCCAACGTATTCTGCCATTTCCACATCATACTCTGTTTTAATTATGTTTGTATCTTCTATTGTATCTAATCTAAAATTTTCATCACAATCTTTCATAACCTCTTGAAAATAATTTATTATATGGTATAGTGCATATTCATATATCGGTTTAAGTTTATGTTTGCTATTATCCAAAGAAAAATCCCTTAAATCATAAATTATATTTATACATTTATCCTTCTCTTTTCTTACTAAATGGCTTGGAAATATGACATCAATATCCTCAGATATTTCTAGATAATCTATATAAAACTCTATTATCTCGTTTACATTTTTATTAACTCTTTTTTCTAACTCGTTGCACATTTTATCATTATAATATAACACCAGTATCACCTACTCTCATTTTTAACTTTATGAAGTCTTTATAAACTCTATATAAGCTGGATCTTTTATATATTCCTCAATAATGCATCTTATATATACATATAATTTGCCTATATGATTGCTAATTATGAACTCATCTTTTAATTTCATTCGACTCAATTCTTTAAAATTTCCATGAGCAATACATGACCTTAATTTATAAATCGTCTTCAAATCTTCTTTTAATATATTTAAATTTAAATCTTTCCTATTATTGTACACTACTATAGAAGTCTTTAGTTGAAATTGCTTATTAATCGAATCCTCTACATTAAATCTACTACTATCAGGGTTTCTAGTCAACAACAACTCTATAATACTTGTCAGCATTAATAATTTTATATTCTCATCTTTTACATCTGCATCTGATATTTTAAGTATATTAGCTACATACATCAAAGTGTCCTTGTTATTCAATTCAAAAAAACTGTCTAGTTTTTTTGAAATATCTATAATGTTTTTATTAATTGCGGGATAAATTCTCCATCTCGAGCTATCAGAATCAGATTTAGACGGATGTGTACAATGTATCCACAAGAACATTAAGTTATGTATAAACCTTTCAAATTGAAGATTATCTTCAATTTGACTATCTTTTAAGAAGCCCCTCCCGTAATAATCGAACCCTTCTGTATTTACGAGCGTTGATATTAAATAAGAATAGTCATACAACAATCTTTTATTAACTTCAATAGGATTATCATCTTCCAACATAATAAATCCTGCTGCTCCACTTTTAATCATTTTGTTATAACTCTCTTCGATTCTTTTTATTTCACCCTTATCATCATATCTAATTATTATACAACTTTTAGCAATCATAGTATATATATCTTCTTCATTATCTAAGTTAAACTTTTCAAACAAATTAATAATATACTTATCTTTATCAAAACATTCACGAACAGATACTAACATACCTTTTAAGGAAATGTACTGTTCTTCCTCTATAGGTGGAAATCTTAAATCTCTTCCTTCCCTATGTGCCTTCTTTATTCTTTCTCTAATGTATTCAATTTCTTTTCTATTTCTTGGATTATCGATTGTAAAATTAAAGTGTTTCGATAGCTGAAATTTGGATTTTAAAGGATATATATATTCAGTAACAATAAAATTAAACATGCATTCACCCCGCTTAAAAGCAACTATATTTTGTATTAATACTACTCTTTTTTGAGAAATTTGTCAATAACACATGGATTTTATAGTTAAACTTAGTAGTTTAAACATACTAATACGTAGTGCAATCTATAATATTAGTGGGGGTAATTCTCACGCTCCCCGCAGTTGAACCCCTATGTTTTTTCCAAAATATGAAAATCCCCCACAGCATTGGAAATACTTCCAACACTGTGGGGGATACGTTAGTCTGCGGATGTCCGAACGACAACGTAACCCCCACTGCGAACCCGTTTGATTTTGTATATCGATTTGAGTATGAATGAGATTTATTTTCATTTATGCTCTTTTTTCTTGTTTAAATATTAAAAAAGTCATCATCTTCATCAGTATCTTGAATAATTATTTTTGAATTATCCATCATATCAAATATATACTGGTTGCTTCCCAATATTTTATCCTCACACTTTACAAAAGGATCAAGCCAATCAGCCTTTTCTTTAGCCCACTCTATCCATCTTGTAACTTTTTCTTTTTCCTCTTCATTTGTTTCATCAACTAATTTTTCTTCAACTTTTTTAATAAATTCTCTTATCTTTTCACATGTGCTCCAACTCAAAACAGTTTTTTTCAATTCTCTTATTTTCTCAAACTCTGCTTTCTGCATCTTTTCTAACTGCTCTCTTCTTTTTTGTTCATTCATCTTTCTATTATGTTCTCTTGAAGATAACTCACTTTTGCATTCAGCTTCGTAAGCAGTTATAAACATATCATATATAATTTTTCCAATTTGAGTATCTAATTTTTTATCTTTAGTCTCTCTATACTCTAGAGTTCTATATATTTTATCATAATATCCTTTTACCATTGTAAATTTTAATACAAATCGTTCTTCATTTTCCTTATTTCTGTCATAACTTTTAAACTCAAAATCAAAGCTTGTATCGAGCACATGAAATTTAGCATAATCTGTACTATAATAACTATTATAATTATCTACTCGTAATTCCACACTTCCCTCTAGTTGCTCTAATGTTTGTATTAACGCATCTAATATTTTATAAGCTCTATTAATTACCTTGCCCGATACCCTTATAGGCAATATAGGATTGTCTTTTCTATATTCTATATCTGTAGATTTCTTATAATGAAAATTAAATCTAGCATTTGTTAACTCATCGTCTCTTTTCTTTCTATACTCTTTCTCCTCCTTATGCTCTGTTATGAATTTATGAAGATTTCTTAGTTGTTGTTTTATTTCAACTTGAGAACATTTGTTCTTTATTAATTCCTTACTTTCATCTGTTAATAAATAAAGCTCTTCTTTGTTACTTAGTTCTTCATCTGTAGCAAGTTTTATGCTTTTTTTGTATTTTATTGCATAATTTTTAACTTGTTTTTTCAGTTCATTTGATATTGCGGGCAATGGTGTCTTCTTAACTTCTTGTCCAGCTCTAAGTTTTTCCCAATATCCTCTTGGCGGTAATGGTATTTCTAGTCTTTGAAGGTGTTTTCTTAAAGCAACATCTGACATCTCATATCTTTGCGAGACAATAGAAACTGGCTCTTCCCAGACTTCTTGATAAAGTTTTTCTCTTTCTTCAGCTGTAACTATTAAATGCTTACCAAACTTCTGCATTAACTTCATCTCCATTTGCTTTTACTCAGGCTTTCTAAATACAAATAAGTATTCGTGTGCAATCAGTAAGAAATTATGCCTTAGGCTATTGTCGTGCCAGAATCCCGTTGTCTGGCAATTGTGTTGTTGTTTTATTATATTTTCTTTCAATAAAAAACCTGCATTTTGAAATACTTCCATCGTCTTAAATCCTAATGGAACCATATGCTTATTTCTTCTTGTATCTCCTATCAATACCGCACAGTACTTGTCCTTTTTTAAAACTCTATAGCTTTCTTCTGCTACTTTTTTCATTTCCTTCAAAAATTCATCAACGTCACAATGAGAAATATCACCCTCTATGCCATCACTATATTTTATAATATTAGCATATGGTGGGTGGGTGCATATTAGGTCTATACTCTCATCTTTTAGAAAATGTAGATTCCTTGCATCTCCAAG
>MGOW01000024.1:151-13168 GCA_001797255.1 Clostridiales bacterium GWE2_32_10 | reverse complement strand
CTTGGATTTATATCTACACCTATTCCCTTTCTCTTTAATAGCTTCGTTTCTACTAGAGTCGTTCCACTACCCAAAAATTGATCAAGAACAATATCCCCTTCTTTAGAATATCTCAAAATTAAGTTTCTTGGTACATATGGAGTCCAGTTTCCTCTATATTTATTATTATGTGTTGCCCACTCGCCCCTATTTTTAAAACTCCAAATCGTTGTTTCTTCTAGTTTGAAGTTTTCAGGATGCCACTTTTCTACCTTACTTTTATCCATACGCTCCTCCTACTCCTAAGAGTTTATCAAATCCAATATCCAATTTATCCATCCTGATATTGTTGATGCTCTTCTCTCAAATGTACTTGCAGACTCTACTTTATGTAGTTTCGAGTTTTTCATTATTTCAACTATCTGCATCCTTGTTGGCATTTCTAATTCTTGTACATATAATTTCATCGTATCTCCGAAGGCTTGATGTCTTAAAATTAATTCAACAAATTTTAGTTGCCTTTGCTTAAAATTGAGTTTAAAAATACTTTTACCTTCTTCTGTTAAACAAAATTTTGTGTCATCCAATTCGGTATTTTTTTCTATTAAATTTAGATATTTGCCTGCATTTGCATAGTAATCAGCTTGTCTTGGATCAAAGTCATATTCATAAGTTATTTCCTCTTTACTTAGTTGGTTTCTTTCATTTAATAATTCGCATAAGTTAATGATTCTTTCAAATCTGTCTGCCTGCGGAAAAGGCACTTCAGGCTCATCAACATATTTTATTTTTTCATAAACATTAATAATGTCTTCGAGCTCTATATCTTTTTCTTCTATCATGTAATTTTTCTGTTTTACTAACACCAATGAATTATAGTTATCAGGCTCCATAAACTTATACTCATATAAACTAAATAATCCATTCGTATATACCATAAATACTGTTCTGACTTCTTTAGAAATACTTCTCTGCCACAATCTAAATGGATAATACAATTGCCTAATAAGAAAATCATCAGATAAAAAGTTTTTTGCTTCAATAAGAGTAAGATTTTTCAGCCCCTCATATCCTCCATCTATTTCTATCTGTGAATTCTTTACATCAATCTTTATATTCTTTTCATCGAACTTACTTTTTATATTAAAAGAAAATTCTTCAGAGCTCATTCTACCATTCACTGTCGGAAGCAATTCATCATCTTCGACAAAGTCGGCTATTATACCGCTTACATATGCACAGTTAATAGCTGTTGCTTCACTATTTATGCTTTCATAGTTAATACTTTGTATGTACTTTGGGAAATTAACTTTTATTATTTCATCATTAATATTATCTAATTTTTTATATGCTTCAAATCTCGATAGTATATAGCTACCTCTCGTTAATGGCAATATTGCTAGTTCATTGTTTTTAAAAATTTCAGGTAGATTGCTCATATTGTCAAATTTGGTCATTAATCTTGCTTCCCTAAATTCGTTTATTTGTTCAGAAGTGATTTCAAAAAAACCTTGTTTTTCTATGCTATGTATTATATTGTATTTATCAAATATTTTTTCCCAGGCCTTATCATTTTTAGTTTTATCATTTTTAGTTTTATCATTTTTACTCATAATTTTTCACTAACACCTCCGCCACTTCTCCTCTTTTATTTCCATTTGAATTTATCGCTCTTTTTGCATTCACAATTTCTATCGTATAATCTTTGTACAGGTCTTTTATAAAATCAGTAGCCGAGTTTGACAATAAGAATTTAATTCCCTTGCTGTGCAACTTATCACACAGTTTTTTTAGTCTTATCTGTTGTTCCTTATCAAACCCTCCCTTCGTATACCCTGTGAAGTTTGAACTATCTGATACTGGATCATATGGTGGATCAAAGTATACAAAATTACCCTTTCTAATTCCTCTTACCGCATCCTCAAAATCACAATTTCTAAATTCTATTTGCGTTTTATTAAAGTACTTATTTACCGCCCTGAGTGTTATATCATTTACAATATTAGGGTTTGTATATTTTCCAAATGGAGTATTAAACTCTCCTGCATTGTTAACCCTAAACAATCCATTATAGCAAGTTTTATTTAAGTAAAGAATCCTTGCAGCCTTTTCTACTTCAGACATTCTCTGATATACGTCGTTATCTCTGTCCAAATTTCGTATTTGATAAAAATATTCCGACTCATTTTTATGCTTTTTTAGTTCCTCTATCAATATTTCAACATCATCTTTAACAACCTTATATAAATTTATCAGCTCTTCGTTTATATCGTTAATAACTACCTTTGTTGGTTGAATATCAAACAAAACCGCTCCTCCACCTACAAAAGGTTCATAATATGTGGTAACATTTTTAGGTATATGTTTTTTTATTTCAGGTAATAGTTGTCTTTTCCCGCCTACCCATTTTAGTACAGGCTGTGCTAATTTTATCTTCATTATCGATCACCTTCTAAGATTTATTTTTTTAATATTAGAGTCTACTATATTAATTCAGCTCATAACTTTTTAATATATACTCTTTCACTTTCTCTAAGTCCTCTTTTGTTTTTATCCTTATTTCCGCATTACCAGGACCGAAATGTCCTATATTAGTAACATCTCTAACAAAATTATCATCTCTGTATTTTTCTATATCTAGCTTCAAATACACTAATATCTCTTTTTTATGTATCTCTATACTAGCAAAATTTTTGAAACGCTTGAAAGCTATGTAATATTTCAATGTTTTTTCCTGTATATCATCACCTAAGCTTGTGATATAGTCCTTTAATATCTGATATAATTCTGAAACTTTATCTTCCGACTCTTTTAAGTTGTCTGATACGGTTTTATATTTGATATTTGAACTATTCGATGTAGTTTTACTTTCATTTACCGCATTTACTAATTCAAATAGTAAAAAATCATCTCCATACATCCTATACCTAACTAATTCAATATTTCTATTTATCTGTTTTACTGCATGCTCATCGTACTTTGTAAAATCTCCTGCTATACACACAACTCTAGCAGAATCCCATTCTATATTATTTGATATATCTTTTCCATATTTTTTCAGTACTAACAACTCAAATTCTGCTTTATGATCAAGTAACCAATCAAGATAATACAATCCTTGATTCATAACATTCTCATTCAGACTTCTTTTATATTCTATAATTACAGGACAATTATTTTCATCTATACCAAGAGTATCTATTCTACCACCATGCTCTTTCCCTGTTGAGTATTCAGTCTCAATAAATTTCACACCTAGAAACTCCTCTAGATTTTTCTCTATAATTCTTTGTAATGGTCTTTCCAGTTCCATAGATCTACTTGATAATTCTTTCACATCTGGCTTCAAACTAAATAATTTTATATCACTCACTGTTTTGCCCTCCTTCAATCCAAACCTTACCTTATTTTATACTATAACATTTTTTTCGGCTTTTTTCAACGAATTCACCATAATTTTTACCAAACTGACTTGATTTTTTTCTCAACCTAAGTTTAGTATCTTGACTACATATTCAATAAACATCATTTTCACGATGCAATTTTGAATTTAAAACATTAAAATAGGAGCTCCTCATACTTGAGTTGCTCCTCAATTTTTATATTTTTCCATCTCTTCTGTAAAATCTTTTCTACTAAAATTTATAAGATTCGAGTCTTTGCCTATCACCGTATCTGTTATCTCTCGTCCAAACCAATTTGGCGGAACATAACCTTCTGCTTCCTCTTTTGTAGCAAATTCTACTTCTGCCCTAATCAGTCCTTCATATACTCCACGATAAACTTTTAAACTTACTTCTCTGCCCTCAACGCTGATTACATAACTGTCTCTTTCGATACTTGCATTGCTAATCGTTTTTAAAGTGTCAAATTCTTCTTTGGTAATTTCTATCTTTTCTTTTTTACTAACCAAATTATCAATTTTTTCTTTTCTTTCTAATTCAAACATATTACCTTTCTGTTGAATACGCATCTCAACCCCATCTTTTGAGTAAATGAAGTGTCTTTTGTATTCTATCTTTTCGCCTAGTTCTGTTTGCGGTAAAGATTTCAAAATAAATTTTCTTTCAATTTCCATAGCAATCACCTTCTAGCTTATAATACTATATTTGTACCCTTCAACATACACTGCTTCTTCATCTGTCAATACAATAATATCTTCTTTTATTTTTTCTTTACATTCCAATATGCCTTTTTCCCATTCCATTCTTTTATGAGGTATTATCCTTGTATGAAAAAAATCCATACCTTTTAAGTCTTGTAAATTTAAGAAATTATTATCCATAAAATACGTTACATCTATATTTACTGTTGCAACCATACTTCCTGCACTTGCTCCCATATATAACACACCTTTTTCAAGTGCTTTCGCTAACTTTTCATCTAATCCTGTTTTCCTAATTGTGTCTAATAGATAATATGTATTTCCCCCTGACACCCAAATTGCATCGTACTTTAGTATCTCTTCTTCCGTAATGTCACTTGTCATTTCATACCTTGTTAGATTATCTTTTCTTACTCCTGTAGCATATATCCAATCTAATTCATCTTTCAGGTATTCTTTATCTTCTTCAGGTTTTGATGCTGTATCAAAATACATAATCTTTACGTCTTTCATTTCTTTTTCAAAAAGATCTTTGGCTTTCTTTTGTAAACTCTCTGTACAGAATCCTGCTGATGCTAATAACAAACGTTTCATTTGTTTTCCCCTTTCAAACTATTTATTATTCAATATCATTTATATTAAAATCTTTTTCCCATTCGTCTAGTTTTTGTTTAGCTCTCTCAAGTCCTGCTTCTGAAGCAATTTTTAAATACTCTTTTGATTTTATATAATCTATTTTCACACCTGTTCCGTTATAATAAAATGTTCCTATATCATAAATACCGGCTAAATGCCCCATCATAGCTGCATCATAAATTTTTTCAAAAGCTTTTGCATCATCCTTTTCTACCCCTGCAAATCCATAAAAGTGATAAGCACCTAAAATAAATATTGCAAACGGGTCGTTCATTTCAGCTAACTTTGTTAACGGTTCATAAGCTTTGATAAACAGTTCATTTGCCTTTTGTCCGTCTTGCTTTACACCTGCTCCATCGTCATAGCAAATTCCCTCTCCATAAATACATCTTGGATCATTTAGTATCTCTGCACCATATTTATACCATTCAAAAGCTTTGTTATAGTTACATTCTGCTCCATTTTCTGTACTAAAGTAACTTCTTCCTAAAATATATGCAGATAATCCATCTCCATTTTTAGAATCTTGTTCTAATTTTTCTATTTCAAATGTCATAGGTATAATTTCTTTCATGTATTATTACCTCCCACTAAACTACATAGACCCAACCCGGTTTCCAAGCCTTTTTCTTTCTCCAGTCTTCCTCAAGTGCCTGTTCCCAATTTTTATTATTAGCAATAACCTCAAATGCCAACTGTGGTGCTCTATGTGCAACTAGTGCTACTTTCTTTCCATCATAATTTTCTTTTAAGTATTTCACTAAGTCACTTATTCTCTTTTCTACATCTTTCATACATTCACCATCTTCAAATGGTATGTCTATATGTTCTTCATATATTACAGCACTTTCATCAGCTAGAGTCTTTTTTCCAAGATTGCACTCTCTTAGCCTGCTATCTTGAAGGATTTCTCTGTCTATCCATGTCAGTCTCGCTGAATCAACTGCTCTCTTTAAATCCGATGCTATAATAACATCAAACCACTTTCCATCTATTTGATTTATAAGTTCTTTACTTTGTTTAATTCCTAGCTCCGATAGTTCTCCTCCTACCCATCCCGTACATTTGTTTGTTTCATTATCTATTGTGGTGCCATGAACAAAATATGTAACCTCTACACTCATACCTTATACCTCCACTTTAGATGCATTTACTAACTCCGCTTTATCCATACTTACTAATACAATATTTCCATCAATAACGTCTATTTCAAACACAGCACAATCTTCTAGTTTTTTCAATTCACCTAATTTTATATAACTTCTCATAAATGTACGAATAACTCCACCATGTGTTACCACAGCTACTTTGTTGTATGTTTTATTGTCTACTATACTATTAAATGCACTTATTACTCTTTCTCTTAGACTTTCCACATCTTCTGACCCTTTAATATGATACCCATATCCTTCTTTAGTGAATTGTTCAAACTCCTCTGGATATTTTTCTTTTGCTTCAACTTTTGTTAAACCAGTAAGCACTCCATATCCATTTCTTTCTCGTAAATCCTGTACTTCTTCTATCACACAATGCAATTGTGTATTCAGTATCTGGGTTGTCTGCACAGCACGTATCTTTGGACTATGATAAATGCACTCTATTCCTTTACTTGCTAATTTGATTGCTAGTTCCTCAGCTTGAGATTTTCCCTTATCCGTTAGCTCATCGTCATAGTCCCCACCATAACGACCTTCCAAATCCGCTGTTGTTTCTCCATGCCTTATTAAGTATATTTTCATAGCAATATCACTTCCTCTATTATTATTTCAACCCTTCCCACTCATCAAAGAATTCTGCTAAATAATTTTCCATGACTTCATGTCTGTGTTTTGCAAGTTGCTTCCCTGCTTCAGTATTCATATTGTCTTTTAACCTTAATAATTTACTGTAAAAATGATGAATTGTTGAAGGGTCTTCTACTGCTTCATCATATATTTCTCTATCAAATCCTACTTCAGGATTCCACATAGGAACTCCATGCGATCCTCCATATAAAAATGTTCTTGCAATTCCTATCGCACCGATTGCATCCAGATTATCAGCATCTTGAAGTATTAATGTTTCTATATCTGACACACTAATTCCTTCCTCTGTAAAACTATATTCTTCATGAAATTCTATACAATGTAAAATGCCTTTTATTTTTTCCTCAGATAATTTTACATCTGCATTTTCTATAATATCTCTAACTTTTGATAACGAATCTTTTGGATGACAGAACTTTCCCGTCTCTTTTTGAATAATTCTATGCACATCATGTAAAAAGGCTGATACTCCTATTACATCTCTGTCCCCACCTTCTTTTTCTTGTAACTTTAACGCAATATTTTTTGTTCTAACTAAGTGGTATATATCATGTCCGCTACTTTCTTTGCAAAACATTATTTTGATTTCATCCTCTAATTTTTTGATAATTTGCTCTAAATTCATGCAATTTACACTCCTTTCTACAATTCATACTCAACAGCTTCGCCATTAGGTAATATAAACTTTATTATCTCTTCATCAGTCATATCGTTAAAGTAATAATTTATAGCTCTTCCGACACCGTTATGTGCAACAAGTAAAATATTTTCGTATTCATTTTTATTTTTAAGCTCACTTAAAAATTCATTAACTCTTTGAAAAAATTCTTCTATTTCCTCTGCTTCCTCAACACTTACATGTTTAGTGTAGCTCCAAAAGTCATTGTAAGCAAAATCTTTCGTATATTCTCCTTCGTTCACGCCATAATTTCTTTCTGCCAATCTCGTATCAGTTTCAATATCAAGATTAAATTTTTCATTAATTATTTCAGCAGTTCTATATGCCCTTTTCAAAGGGGATGAAATTATTTTATCAATTTTAATATCTTTTATCTTTTCTGCAAGTTCCCTTGCCTGTGATTCACCCTTTTCATTCAATGGTTGATCCACGCTACCTTGAATTCTTTTTTCTACATTCCATTCTGTTTGTCCATGTCTTACAAAATATAGTTTCATACTCATTACCTCGCACATTATGATTTTTAGACACACTTTACCTTATTATAACTATACCAAATATTTTGACTTTTGACAACGAATTACCCATAATTTTTCCCAAAATAAGAATATTTTTTTCCAATCAAAAAAGGAGTAGATAAACCATGTCGGTTTTACCTACTCCCCTTATTTTATCCTCTTCGCACATATGCTACTATAACCACCTACTGTTGTTCCGCTTATCGTATTATATATCTGTACATAGTTCCCTTGTTGTACTTGCATGATTGCTGTCAGCGTTATTGGGAAATATGAAAAGATATCTGTCTCATCATTATCATAATACATTCTCTTTTCGTTAATTACTGAACCGTTTTTCCTTATCTGTGTATATACATAACTATCTGCTACACTTTCTAAAGTTAAATCAATCGCTACTTCTATTACACCATTAAAATTGCACGTTATCCTATCTGTTCCACATGTAAAGTCAGTTCCATCTGTTATCTGTCCTGATGTGTTTAGTATCATGTATCCTGAACTACTGATACTATTTAATTTACTAAAAGCATATCCACTCGCACTTGTAGTTACTTCAGTCTTTTTTGCATAGGTGTTGTCTATGTAGTTACTTGAATATGTTTTATATGTACTCTTATTTGCATCGTCGATTTTCACGACTTCCTTTAAAGGTTTATCGTATCTCTTCTTTATCTCACTTATCAAACTTGGAGTATTGTTCCCGAAAGTTGGTTTTATCTCTATCTTTCCACTTTCATAGATTTCTTCTACTTTTACGATTTGTGCATCTAACGTTAGAACCCATTTCTTACTCATGACTGTTACAAAGTCGCCTAAGTCCCAATGTTCTTCATATTTGAACGGGCTTTTTTGTAGCACTGTTGTTTCAAGTGTAAGGAGTTCCTTATATTTTACTAACTCTTGATTCCCTCGCTCTGATAATTTTGAAACAGCTGTTGCATCTGTACCAGGTATATCTCCTGCATCTATAAATAATTCTTCACGATCAAGCCCAGTTTTATTTCCTGTCTCTACGATAACTCTGCTTATTCCTGTACCCTCTCCACCAACAATTGCTTGAGTTCTAGTGTTATATCTATCTCGTGTATATTCTTGATCCTGTATAGAGTTAAACTCAGCTGAAAATATGACTCTCCTATTCTGACTTTGTGTTGCCACTCGATTAATACCTTGCAATACTTTGAATATCCATTTACCAAGTACCACATCAATGTCTATTCTAAATCCTAGACTACTTGTATTTGCAAGTTTTGTTATCTCATCTATGCAGTCTGTATACCTTGCTACAATGCTTGTATTATTACCTCTATTTTGATTGTTTTCTATCTTAAGCAGATTTATTTTTCTACCTGCAGTTGTTGTTATAAAATTTTTATCTACAATATCTTTTATTATTGTTTCTGCTTTTCCTGTGTTAGTGTAGTCATTTTGACTTGATAATGGATAAAGAATTCTCTTTTTTAGTATCGATGTAAGCGATCTCCCTTTGACTTCAAGGATTTCTTCACCTTTTCCACCTGCTCCTTGAGTTAATTTTTTATATTCAATAATAAAAGCTTTATGATAATCTTTCTTTGGAATGATGATATAGTTGTATTCTAACTTTTCAGCATATTTTGTATTTGCATTTAGCTTGAGTCTAAATTCCCCTATGCCATTCCAGATTCGTTCTATCACAAGACTTTCGTAACTATTGATCTGTCCTACCATTTCAAATCCTGTATTGTCAGATTTGATTTTAAGTATCGTTATTGGTATCATATGCTCACCTTACTATCTTTGCAAGTATTCCTATCATATCTTTTACTGTCGCAGGCTCTTCCCATTTGCTTTTCCAGTGTGTTGGTTCTGATATAATTCCTTTGGCTACAAGAGTTTCTAGTCCCTGCTCCTGCCATGTTTTTTCTTTTGGCTGTTCTACTACTACAAGTCTACTCTTAAATCCATCCCATGTAAAGTAGTTACCAGGACATTTTTTATATGATGCAAAGTCACAATGTCTTTTCACATTTGTCGATGCTATATTATAAGTTTGCATTAGATATTTCGTAAGTTCTACAAGTGTATCTAGCTGTGCTTTTGGTACTTCTTTTTCTGTTTGCTTTGCATAATCTTCATAGCATCCCTCAATGCATATTCCTATACTCCTTGAATTCATATTTTGCTCTTTACAATGAGCTCCGATAACATTTACTGGTCTACCCTCATAGACATTCCCATCTTTGGATACAAAAAAATGATACCCACAACCTTCCCACCCGTTATTTAGATGCCATTTGTGAATATCATTGATTGTGCACTTTTCTTAATGTTATCTATCCTTAGTTTAATTTCTTCGATGCCACTTTCAAGAGCACCAAATTTCTCTGATAATTTATTTATAATTTCTTGGTAGCTTGTCTCTCTTTTACTGTTTTCTTTCAGCACATAAAAAAGGAGTACCGTAAATAATACTGCGAATACTCCTTGTGTGACCATATATTGCATTAGTGATGTTTCCATTTTCATTTCACCTGCCTACTTTTGATTATTTCTTCTTTTTCTTCTCCTGTAATCCACTTCTTTGCTACTGCTACTTCTAATTTTTCTTCATCAATTATTTTGTTTATAAATAATCGTTTGAGTTTTTCAAACATCTTCAGAAACACCTCCTAAACTTTCAACTATTAATGTATCTATAATTTCATCTTGTTGTTTTATCTGTTCTTTCAGTTTTTCTATTTGTTCTTGAAGTGTTTCGTCTTGGATTGTTTTTTCTTGCTTTTTTCTTATTTCTCTATATTCAGGAGTAGGTAAACAAAACTCCGCAAACCTTATTTCTTTTATAAGTTTATATGTTCCGTCATCATATATCTCCCATTCATTTTCAAATTCATCTATAAATATTTCCACTTACATTACCTCCTATTCAGCCCATATTTCATATATTGTCAAATCAGTAGAAGGGTATGATGTACCATTTGAATTAACGTAGCAACTTAAATATATAAATATATATGCATCTGGTATTGATTCTCCGTAGCTTCCTGAAACATAAATTAAGTCTCCAATATCTACCGATACAATTCTAATAACATTATCTGTAGGTACTGATATTTGTTTGGAAGCACCACTATTCGAATTATACTGTCTATATCCTACTTGTATAGTATGCTGACTTCCTGTTGTAGTCACTACATTACCCTTGACCTTGAAATACAGTTTTTTAAAATCTTTCAAACTAAACATCATATTAGAGTACTTCTGCCACCATCCACTTGTTCCACCGTTATAATCATTGCCATATACTTGATATTTAAAATATGTACCTGTCGACAGATCATTAAAAGACCAGTCGCTTCCACCATTTGAGATATACTCACCTGTTAATCCTGTCATACCTCCACCACAAATACCATTATCAAAGAAGTTCACTTTTCTAACCGCTCTCAAGTCCAACCATACTGCACCATCAGTATCATTTCCAAGATAGTAATATATTCTTTGATTTACATTGTCTATCCAAATATCTCCGTAAGCATATCCTTGTGTTGTATTGTTCGAAGTTGTTGGAGAAGTTGTTGGAGAAGTTGTTTTAAACCATTTTGTAGGCTTGTTTGCTACCATATCATATACAGTACTATTGTTTATAATATCCATTAAACTTGGATTTGCTTCGATATCTCCAATCTCTTGTGTGGTCAGCTTGTCTTTAAACATTACATACATCCATGCATCAGATGGTACTTGTCCTTCAGGATACCAAGCAGGTTTTGTTTTATATCTCGTATAAACTCTCTCGTCTACTACATTTGCTGAATTTATTACTGTGCTACCACCTATAATTGTTACCTTCGCTAAACTTAATTCATATATCGTATCATTTTGCACAAAGGTAGGTGCTACAGGAGTTGTGCTTGCTGTTCCTTTTTTGATGGATATTATTATTTCTCTATTTGCTATGTCTAGTTTCATGATTACTCTATCTATTCGATTTGTTCCTGCGATGCTTTCTACATCGTGAGTTAGTATCAAATCCGCATCGTTTTCTATATAATATCCATTTATAAACCCTCTCCCAGTTTTCACTGTGGTTTTCATGCTTATGTTGTCTGTTGTTACTTGTAGTGCATTTTGCTCTTCAGCAAACACACCGTTTGTGATTAGAGTTGCGAAATACTGTGCAAAGTCTGCACTTGTGTATTTCCTATCTCCATTCACACTTTTAAAGAATCTACTTTTTACTGCCATTTATCACACCCCACAATACTTGTTTCTCCATCTTATTTTTACTGTTGCAGTATCAGCTCCTGTGACACTTCCTGCTTCATAGCATTTAGTCCTCTCCTAAGTTTCCAAAGTTCTGAGTCTATATTGATCAGATTAAATGCATCTGATATCCCTGTTTCATCATTTAGGGTGATTTCTACATTGTCATCATTTGTATTAATAATCAGCTTCTCTCCAACATCTAGTATCGTATCTATTTGCACATACTTTCCTGTCGTCAGATTGATGACCCTTGGATTTTGTGCAGGACCATTGAACTCTATCTCAACTCCTGCTTCTGTTGTACCTTGATTTATAACCTCTACTTCACTACCATCTTGTTCAAACATGTATTCATCCATTATTTCTAAATCAAATTCTAGACCTCCGATGATCGAGGCAAGTTCGACCTCGTTTTCTTCTTTTTCATACCAGTATGGATCAGATGCATATATACTAATTAGACACTTTTGAAAGTTATTTGCTTTGTTATCTCCATTGTCTTTCATAACTGCACCCTTTTCCACTATCGCTTTTATATATCTTTCTTTGAAGTCATCTCTATAGTAGAGTTTTCCTTCTCCTAATTCTGCATTGAATACTCTCATAAGTTCTTGTTTTGCATTTTCAAGTTGTTCTTTTGAATTTTCGACAATACCTATTACAATAGCAATGTCTCTTCCATTGATATTTGTGTCTATGTAGCTTTCACCTTTTTGAAGTGGAGACTTTTGAGTTTCTATTTCACCATTTAATCCGTTTAGGTTATCTCTGCTCAGTAATATGTATGGTCTTTCTTTTCCTAACTCTATTTGCTGTCCATCACTATTTATATAAGTCAATTTTTCCATTATGCTCGCCCCCACTCAAGAGCCAGTTCTCTACTTGCCATTTTCATTTGTCTTGCCACTTCATATGGACTTATACTTTGGTTTGTATTTATTGTTATATTTTGAACGATACCATCGTTTCCTGTTTCTCTTATGATTTGTTCAGTCTGACTAGCAGGATATACTCTACTTCCTCTTGGAAGTTCTACAAGTT
>MGOW01000024.1:0-130 GCA_001797255.1 Clostridiales bacterium GWE2_32_10 | reverse complement strand
TCGCAAGTCCTCCATGATGAAAGATTGTTCCACTTGCATATTTTCGTGTTGTTCCTGTGCTTCCCCCACTTGATACAGTTATTGTACTTTGGCTCTTTGCTTCAGAGTTTGCTTTCTTGAATATATTGAT
>MGOW01000023.1:604-13223 GCA_001797255.1 Clostridiales bacterium GWE2_32_10 | reverse complement strand
CTTTGTCTACTATATATTTACAAACATCAGATACATTTTCAAATTGATTTGCTAAATTTATATATTCATCCATATGTGATTTCTTTTTATAGCTTTCTATATACTTTTCTTTTGATATATTATACTTTTTACTAAAATACTCAATTAATTCTTTTGTCGACTGTTCTTTCAGTATTTCAAAAATCAAATCCATATCTTCATTTATTCCATATTCTAGAAGTGCTTGCTCATGAATGGCAAGTATCATAGGATACGTATCAAACAAAGTACCATCAAAATCCCATATAAAATGTTTATACATATAATCCCCCCTATTTTTAAGTTTGCAAATTTTTACCAATCCCATCAACATCTTTAAAATATGATTCTATAATATTTTTGATAACCTTCTGTTCTGTTTTATCCTTATTTTCCATATCTTTAAGCGACCATTTTATTTTTGCTTGTTCGTTATCCATAGTTTCTATTTCATTTTTTATAGATTTTATTTTATGTTGTAATTCGTACTTAAATCTCAGTTTTTCTTTTATATTAGATATCAGTTCTATCATATTAATATCTTCATCAAATTTTATTCCTTTTTTGTTTAGTATTTCTTGTAAGCTTTCCTCTATATCAAAAAACTCATGAAATACTTTGTTGTACTCGTATCTTTTATCTAAAGTTTCCTGATACTTTTCCCAGTCATACTTGAGCATTTCGGCTGAACGTATATTATATTTTTTATATTTAAGATCTAGAGCACTTGCAACCTCTATATACTTTAATTTTACTTTATTAGACAACTGTATTTCTCTAGATTGCAGCTTTCTATATTTAACAATATCCGCATAAAGCCTATTGCTAAACATATATAACCACGTGCTCCAGAAAATAACTATCACGGTTACTATAGATGCAGGAATAAGTATACTTTCTTGCATCACAGAAAATAACGCAACAAATGTTACGGTCACAATTGACACTGCAAAAATAGTAAAATGAATTAACGCCTTAACAATTTTAAGAATGTTTTCGGCTTGCTCGTTGCTCTGCAAAATATCTTCTCTTTCTCCTCTTAGATAATCTAAATCTTTTTTAACTATCCCTTGTTCTTTTTCAAGTACTTTTATATCACTTATTTCATTTTCTATATCTTTATATGAAAAATGCGACAAATGTTCATATTTTTTCCCGTTTTCTAATAAATGATTTTTAAGAACATCTTTATTTTGTTTTAACTTATTATATTCTTCCATATGCTTATCTATTTTTTTCATAGTATCTTCATCTATTTTTTCATATGCATCAATACTTTTTAAAGTTTCTATATAGTGTTCTAAAGTGTGGGCCTTCTTAGCTCTCATATTTGAAAGCTGTATCGATTTTTGGCATAACTTTTCTACATAAGAAAGTTCATCAAATACATTACTTTCTTCAATGTCCTTAACATTATCATATTGACCATTAGAAGCAAATTTATTTTTTATCGAATTAAGAATACTCATAAAATCACCCCGCTATTTACTAATCACTAGCTTCGGTTTAAAATTCAGATAGTCTGCAGATGTAAGCATATATTCTACACCATTATGTACCCCTTGTAATCCATCTTTATAATAACTCCTACCGTGTAAGTGACCGTACACTACCTTATTCACATTATACATTTCTATTATTTTTATAAACTCTGATACCTCTAGTTTATCATTTGTAGGTGGATAATGCAATAGTAGAACAGTAAATTTTACATTTTTTTTACTCGTTGCTTTTAGTGCTATCTTCAAACGTTCTAATTCTCTCTTATATATTTTCTCATCAGCTCTGCTAAATTTATCATCGTTAGGGCATAAATACCCCTTTGTTGCACATATAGCTATATCATCCATCATAAATATACTGTCATTTTGAATAAATGATATATTGTTATATAAATTATTTAATTTGTACAAAGACTTCCACCAATAATCGTGGTTTCCCCTAGATATTATTTTCTTGCCCGGTAAACTAGCTACTATATCAAGATCATGCTTAGCATCTTCTAGACTTGTTGCCCACGAAGTATCCCCAGCAATAAGTACAATATCGTCATCATTTACTGTGTTTTTCCAATTAGTTATTATCTTTTCTTTATGTCCAATCCACTTTTCACCAAACATATCCATATCTTTGCCTATTGCTTCCCCAAAATGCAAATCAGATATAGCATAAATTTTCATAATAAGTTCATCCCTTTCAATGCTTTCCCACCTAAATAGTCACATAATCTCCCTTGATAATTTCCGCCTACTTTCATTTCCAACTCAATTTCATCTCTTATTTTCCACCAGCTCATATACCAGTTTACAAACATAGTATTTTGTTTTGGAGCTCTGCTTATTAACCTTTGAATGACAACTTCAGAAGACAGATACTCTAAAAACATTATTACTCGTCTTTTATATTCATCTACACTAATCATTTCAAATTCTTTATTTTTATACATTTCTTCCATAGCAGTGTTTTTCACTATGTATAATGAATGTAGCTTTACAAAGTCTATGCCAAGCGAAGATATTATTTTTGCTGCCTCACATACATCTGCTTCATCATCCCAGGGCAGGTTTAGTATCATATGTGTACATATTTTAAAACCATATTTTTTTATTCTAAGCACCGCATCTAGATACTCTGCTAACGTATGTCCTCTATTTATTTTTTTAAGAGTATTATAATTTACCGTTTGTAGTCCTAATTCAATAGTTATTTTCACACCATATTTATCACCTATTTCTTTAATAAATATTAGATAATCATCACTTATACAATCCGGCCTTGTTGAGATTGCAATTTCTACTACATTTTCTACTATTGATTCTAATATATATGTTTTAAATTTTTCCAATGGTAAATACGTATTGGTAAAATTCTGAAAATAAGCTATATATTTATTTGAAGCATATTTTTCTCCTATATGTGCTATATTCCTTTTAAGTTGTTCTTTAACCGATATATCATTCGAAAGATTTTCAAAACCAGTTCCCTCTTCACCACAAAAAATACACCCACCAGTACTTATACATCCATCCCTATTAGGGCATGTTACAGGAATATTAATGGGTATCTTATAAACTTTTTCACCATATGTATTTTTTAGATAATCCGAATATTTATTGTATATCATACTTTATCAATCCTTTTCATGCATGTTGTCGTTATATTAAATTTCTTCATATAAACTTCATCCCCTTTCTCTTTTCTTTATATTATTAGTATACATTATTACAATAAAAAATTCAAGCATTATTTTTATACTTGAATTTTACCCCCTTAAAAAGCTTATCTAACTTCAACGTCCTACTTCTATCCTTCTATAATTTTCACCTTTGCTCAAATCCTTATCTACCTTTATCCAAACTGCTTTCTTGGGTATCAGATTTCTTATTGTATCCGCCCACTCTATAACACAAACTCCTTCTTTATACAAATATTCCTCAAAACCAATCTCCCACATCTCACCTTCATCTACTATTCTATACGTATCAAAATGAAACAAATCTAGATTTCCATTATATTCATTTACTATAGTAAATGTAGGACTTGTTATGTTTTCTTTTATCCCTAATGCTTCTGCTATACCCTTCGTTAGTACGGTTTTTCCTACACCTAAATCACCAACAAGACATACTATATCATTTGGTTTTGCATTTCTCCCTATATAATATCCTATTTTTTTTGTTTCGTTTGAACTATATGTCTCGTATATCAAGTCATCACCCCCGTATTTTCAAGCTTCATTTATAATATACTTTTCAATCAAACTAGTTATATCAATTCCCTCTTGCTTATCTATTGTTAATTGTCCTTCACTTGCTAATTCCTTAGTTTTTAGTATAATAGGTAATAACTTTAAAACATCATTTTCTCCAAAACCTTCATCTAAAATAAGTTTTGAAATTACTTCTTTGTCAACCTCATCCCTATTTTGAGCCTCATTTACATTAAAAACATTTTCTTGATTTGAAGTGAGCATGTTTAGTATCTCTAGATATATCACATTTAGATTACTTTTTATATCGTTTTTTATATCATTTATATCAAGCATAGTACTTTTATCTTCCAATGTACCTATTAATTTAATATTTAAAATAATAGCCTCATCGCTACATATATTTTTTTCTTGAATTTCACTCAAAATTTTATTTTTTATATCCTCTATATTGTTTTTATATCCCATCAAATCAATTTCTATACTAAATGTATTTCTTATACTAATAATCTTAAACTCAATTTTTATTTCTTTTAATTTATCTATATTAACAATGTAAAACCCTTTATCATTATTTTCTTTTCGCCTACTTAGAGATTCTACCTTTACATTTTCTATTGAACCTGGGTTAAAATACTTCTTTTCCTTATTCTCGTATCTATTATGTATATGACCTAGTGCAATATAGTCACTTTTCCCTATCACTGGTTCTAGCTCTTCTTCCCTAAGTCCTCCCATTCCTTCTGTAACAAATTTATCAATTCCTGAATGTAGTAGAGTAATAATAGGCTTTTTAGTATTCTCCGGGATCTGCTTTGACAGCCTTTCAACCATTGTACTTGCAGTTGCACCTGGGTAGCCTAATCCAACGATAAAAAAGTCTTCTTTTTCAATTATACTTCCTTTTTTAATATCATCATGCCAAGTTGTTAGACCGATACTTCCATCATCTAATACATCTGGTTTCAGTAAATAAACATACCCCTTTTGAGATAAAAAATCAAGCCAACTATACACGTTAGTATATGTCGCCATATCATGATTTCCCTCAGTTACATACACAGGAATTCCCGCGTTTTTTAATGGTTCCAGCAAGTCAACTGCCTGTTCTAAGGTTTTTGCATTGAGGTTTTTTTTATGAAAGAAGTCACCTGCAATAACTACAAAATCAACCTTTTCATCTATTGCATGACGAACAACCTGAAGAAATGCTTTACCCATATCCTCAAACCGTTCCTCTATCCCATACGGATTAGCTCCAAGATGTATATCGCTACAATGTATAAATTTTATCATTCCTCGTACTCACCCCTTACACGTACAATCTATGCCTTACTACAATACCCAAGTATTGTCATTGCGAGGTACGAAGCAATCCCGTTTTTAAGCCAAAAGAGAGATTGCTTCGTGCCTCGCAACGACAGATATTAATTTTTATGCCGAAACTCAGTGTTTACAAGTATATTTCATTTTTATATATACTTTATTGGACTTTGTTCAGAAGATGGTGTAATGATTTGTAATTTATGCTCATGGGCATATCCGTGTAAGTGTTCACAAATTATTTCTTCAAATATTTTCTCGGTATAATAATGTTCTGCGTCAATCACTAAAAAATCCATCTCATCTGCTTCCACTGCCTGATGATATTTCAAATCCCCAGTTACATATACATCTGCATTTTTACTTCTAGCTAGATGCATAAATTCCATGCCACTTCCAGGGCATAGCGCTACTTTTCTTATTGTTGTATCTCTATTCCCTGCATATCGCATTACATCACACTTTAAAATCTTTTTTAGATTTTTAATGAAAGTCTCAAATGACACTGGTTTTGGTAATTCACCTATCCTTCCTAACCCATGGACTTCACCTTTTTCATTCCGCTTTTCATCCAAAATCATTATATGTCTTAAATCAAGTTTCTCAGCAAGCTTACTCGCCAGTCCATGTTTAGAAATATCCATATTCGTATGCATAGAGTAAACAGATATATCATTTTTTATAAGTTTATATATGTTATCACCTAAATAGTTATCTGTCTTTACATTATGTATCCCTTTAAAAATTAGCGGATGATGCGAAATTATAAGGTCAACCTTCTCATGAATTGCCATTTCTATTATTTTACTAGTCACGTCAAGTGTAACCAAAATTTTATCAACATGCTTCTCATTCCTGCCTATTTGCAACCCCACATTGTCCCAACTTTCCGCAAGACTTTCCTCTGCAATCTTTTCTAGTTTGTTAATTATATCATTACACATTACACTCATATAAACTCCTCCTTCAAACTCACCTCTAACCCCTCTCTTTTATTCGCCCAATTATCCCTCTCAACTTAAGAACCTCAAATTCTAAAAACTCCTTTAACACAGCATCTTTCCTATCTAGCAATCTCTTTCCAAATAAATAATCAATATCCTTATCATATACTTCCTTACCCTTTTTCCCAACAATTATATTATAATACTTTCCATCATCTAATAAAATATCTTCATCAATAATTTTATAACCTATACTATGTAGCTTCTTTCTAACACTAGCTATCTCTGTTTGTGGTTGTAATACCAAATATTCAATATTCTTTAGTTTCTCTATCCCATCGTCAAGTATACCGCATATAAGTCGTCCGCCCATTCCAGATATAACTATAGTATCAAATCCCTTCGTATCTATACCTTTTAATCCATCCGACTCCACAACTAATATATAATTTTCAAGTGAATGCTCAATTATATTCTGTCTTGCTTTTTCGCATGAACCATAACTTACATCAGCTGCTATAGCTTTATTTATTACTTTCGTTTCATATAAATAGATAGGCACATAACCATGATCTGTACCTACATCTATTATATTTGAGCCTTGTAATACTTTACCTGCTATAGTTAGAAGCCTCTTTGATAGACGCATTTTATCACAACCTTACTGAATTTTTATAAAATTATAGTATCTTTTCCTTCTTTTGTTAAGTATAGAGAAATATCGTCAAAGCTAAGCTTTATCTCCTGCTTTGCACACAATCCTTTTGGTAGAACTATTTTGTATGCAAACAAGGCCTGAGTATTTACCCCATAGTTTTTTTTAAAAAATCTATTTACCGTATTTTCGCCGTATTTTGAATCCCCTATTATCGGATGTCCTATACTTTTCATATGTGCCCGTATTTGATGCCCCCGACCTGTTATAAGATTTACTTCTAGTACTGAATAATCTTCATAAGATTTTATTACTTTATATCTAGTTTCTACATATTTACTGCCTTGTACTTCTTTGTCAAGTACAATCGAAGTATTATTTTTTATGTTTTTTACTATATAACCTCTAAGAGTTTTCTCCTCATGCTCTTTCATTTTCCCACTTACAATGGCTATATAGTATTTCTTTATTTCTTTGTTTTTTATCATTTCATTTATTGTTTTAGTAGTTATATAATTTTTTCCTATTAAAACAAGTCCCTTCGTATTTCTATCAAGCCTATTGCATAAAGCTGGTTTAAATCCTGTTTGGATTGATTTTAGGTACTCTTCATCCTTTTTATCTGATAGATATTTTATAGCTATATCTATCAAAGTATTTTCCTCTTCATCCTCATTCGAGTGAACAGATAAATTATCTTCTTTATTTACAACCATCATATTTTTATCTTCATAGACTACATTTAACTTTATATCACAATTTGTATTGTTATTTTGCGTTCCCTCTCCACTCTTAAATTTCTCGAAAGTCTCGTCCTTAAAAAACACTTCAATAACATCATCCTCTTGCAAAATTTCATTACCTTCAATCTTCTTGCCATTTAGCTTTATATTTTTCTTCCTAAACATTTTGTATAGAAAGCTTTTTGGAAGGTCATTGAAGTACTTTGATAGGTACTTATCTATACGTTGTTCTTTATCTCTTGTGTTTATTTTTATTTCTTTCATATTCCCTCCTACTTCTCTACTCTTATCCCAAGTTCCTTAAGCTGCTTCTCTTCTACCACGTTAGGTGCTTCTGTCATCAGACAGCTGGCATCCTTTGTTTTAGGAAATGCTATTACATCTCTTATATTATCGCACCCTGCCATAATCATGATTATGCGGTCAAGTCCATATGCAATACCTGCATGTGGTGGCACTCCATATTTGAATGCATTTAGCAAGAAACCAAATCTGTCGTAGGCTTCTTGTTGTGTGAATCCAAGTAGAGCGAACATTTTTTCTTGTATTTCCCTTTGGTGTATTCGTACACTTCCTCCACCTATTTCATATCCGTTTAATACTATGTCATAAGCCTTAGCACGTACTTTTTCTGGGTCTTTATCTAATAGCTTTATATCCTCGTCCATAGGAGCGGTGAATGGGTGGTGTATCGCAACATATCGTTTGTCTTCTTCTGAATATTCAAGAAGTGGAAATTCTGTTATCCATATAAAATTATACTCATCCTTATTTATAAGACCAAGTTTCTTAGCTAGTTCTTGTCTTAATCCTCCTAGTGCGTCAAATACTACCTTATCTTTATCTGCACAGAAAAGTATCAAATCTCCATGCTCAGCGTCCATTGCTTTTAATATATTTCCAGTTTCTTCGTCTGTTAGAAATTTTGTTATAGCTGACTTATGAGAACCATCCGCCTCTATCGCTATCCATGCCATACCTTTAGCTTTAAATATCTTCACAAATTCTGTCAGACTATCAATCTGTCTACGTGGCATATCTGCTTGTCCCTGCACATTTATAGCCCTTACACTTCCACCATTTGCTACAGCATCTGCAAACACTTTAAATCCGCAGTCCCTCACTATATTTGATAAATCAACCAACTCTAAACCATATCTTAAATCTGGTTTATCACTACCGTATTTATTCATTGCATGCTCATATGTCATCCTTTTTATAGGTAGCTCTATATCTACACCTACACACTCTTTAAATACCTTCTGTAGCATTTTTTCGTTTATTTGTATGACATCATCTACATCAACAAATGACATTTCTGTATCTATTTGAGTAAATTCTGGTTGTCTGTCTGATCTTAAATCTTCATCTCTATAGCATTTTGTTATTTGCATATATCTATCAAACCCCGATACCATAAGCAGTTGTTTAAATAACTGTGGGGATTGTGGTAATGCATAAAACATCCCCGGGTGCACTCTACTAGGAACTAGGTAATCTCTAGCACCTTCTGGTGTACTCTTTGTGAGTACTGGTGTCTCTATTTCTAAAAATCTTTCTTTTGAATAATATTCCCTTATTGACTGATATGCTTTATGTCTTAGGATAAAATTCTTCTGAATATCAGGACGACGCAAATCTAAATATCTATATTTTAGTCTTAGCTCTTCATTTACACTTACATTTTCATCTATATGAAATGGCGGTGTTTGCGATTCTGATAGTATCCTAAAATCAGTAGCAAATAGTTCTATTGTACCTGTTGGCACTTTAGAATTTATAGTTTCTTCCCTTCTTTTAGCAACTACCCCTTCAACTATAATAACATATTCCCCTCTTAGTTTTTCAGCTTTAACAAAGCCTTCTTTATGTATATATCCAGCATCAAATACTACTTGAAGCACTCCACTTATATCTCTAAGATCTATAAAAATAAGTCCACCTAAATCCCTTCTAGTTTGTACCCATCCAGCTACAACAACCTTTTCCTCTATTAAACTTTCTGTTACATCTGTACATCTGTGTGTACGATGAATTCCCTTCATATTTTCACTCATGTGGATTCTCCTCTCGAAATGTTTTTTCTTCTAAATAAATTATAATATATCTTACCTTATTTTGTCAAGTATAGATTTTTTTCATCACTCCACCACTTCCCACACAGCGTATTTCCTTCCTACAGTTATTATTATCAGTTTCTTTAATTCTTTCTCGCTATCATTTATTATATTATATTCCTTCATGTATCTTTCAAGCTGCATTTTCGCTTTTGTTTTATTTTCTTCTATTATTCCTTGATTTTTCTCTATTATCATTTCTCTACTTTCATTTTTTGTATCACCTTTTAAGTCTTTTTCTTTTATATGCTTAAATTCTATCATGTATCTATATTTTATATGCTCTTTGTATAGTACATTTTCTTTTATGTATAGGTCTGTGTAACCTCCATCTGCACTTTTTTCACTTTCTATTAGATATAGTCCGTCTGTGTGTACTAAAGTTATGAATATTCCTTTGCTTGTTGCTTCATTATAATATAATAAATCTCTATTTGACATCCTGTTTATTACCCTGCTGTATATTTCCATTATGTGTTCTAAATCTGCATATAGCCTCATTTTTCTCATCGCTTCTGCTAGTTCATCATATTGTGCTGAGTTTTCTATTTCATAAATTTTACTCATATATTCCCAGTATAATGCTGATATTGAGTAGTTCGGCACTTTTAACATTACTCCGCTGTTTTATTTTTTCCTATGTATAGCTCTCCAAAGTATTTTTCGAAGTTTTCTTTTTCGTTTATATCATAGTAACACTCCATCATTGTCAAGAATAGACTTTTCCCAAATCGCCTTGGTCTTATAAAAAACTGATATCTATCCTTTTCTTCAAATACTTCTATATATTTTGTTTTGTCTACGTAATACATGTTAAGTTCTGTTAATTCTTTATAATTGCTTATTCCATATGGTATCTTTTTCACCTTTTACCACTCTCCTCATATTATTACCAATATTACTTATCTGCTTTAGTTAACTATTTACTAATATAAGATTACTATGTAGCTTACGTCAAAATTATCACACCATCTTTTTATAATAACTTTCTATAATTTTACATCATCTGTATAAACAAGTCAAGTAATTTTGCTTAATTTATTCCAACCTAACCTTCTCCTTTATCTCATCCAACCTCCGCAATGCCTCCATCGGAGTCATATTATTCACATCCATCCCACGTATCTCATCAATCAGCCCATCATACTCCCCACCAAACAAACTCATTTGTCCAACTACAGTTCCCCTCTCCCTATGCGGGAGAGGCGTCAGGGGTGAGGGTCTCTCTATTTCAAATATCTCCCTTTCCTCAAACTTACTAAGCTCACCCAATATAACCTTCGCCCGTTCTATTACATCCACCGGCAATCCAGCCAGCTTTGCAACCTGTATACCATAGCTATTATCCGTTCCACCCCTCACTATTTTCCTAAGGAAAATTATATTATCCCCATCTTCTTTAACAGCTATTCGATAATTATGTACACCTTGAAGTTTTCCTTCTAATTCAGTCAGTTCGTGGTAGTGTGTCGCAAAAAGTGTTTTAGAACCTATGTTTTCTTGTATGTACTCAACCACAGACCATGCTATACTAAGCCCATCGAATGTACTAGTACCCCGACCAATCTCATCTAGTATAAGAAGGCTATCTTTTGTTGCATTATTTAATATATTTGCTACTTCTGACATTTCCACCATAAAGGTACTTTGCCCTGAAGCAAGGTCATCAGAAGCTCCAACTCTAGTAAATATTCTATCAACTATGCCTATTTCCGCTACATCAGCTGGCACAAAACTGCCTATCTGTGCCATTAGTGTTATTAATGCAACCTGTCGCATATATGTAGACTTACCTGCCATGTTTGGTCCGGTAATTATTAGCATATTTTCATCTTTGGTGAAAATAGTATCATTATCAATGAACTCCCCAAAATGCAATATCTTTTCAATAACTGGGTGCCTGCCTCTTTCTATGTCTATGACATCACCCACCTTAACCACAGGCCTAGAGTAGCTATGTACTTCTGCTACTTCTGCAAGTGACTGAAGTACATCTAATATCGACAAAAGTTCTGCCGTGCATTGTATCCTGAGCAGCTGCTTAAGTATATCCTCACGCACACTCAAAAATACATCATACTCTAGCTTTATAACTCGTTCCTCTGCACTTAGTATAGTATTTTCTATTTCCTTTAGCTCTGGCACTATATATCTTTCGGCATTAGCTAGGGTTTGCTTTCTTGTGTATCTATCCGGTACATTATTTAGATTTGAGTTGGTTATTTCTATATAATATCCAAAAATATTATTATATCGTATTTTCAAATTTTTTATGCCTGTTTTTTCTTTTTCCTCTGTTTCTAAATTCGCAATCCAATCCTTTCCATTCTTTTTTGCATTCCTTAGCTTGTCTATCTCCTCACTATAACCTTCCCTTATCATATCACCCTCTTTTACTGAAAAAGGTGGCTCCTCCACTATAGCAGTATCTATAAGCTTATGTATATCATCTAATGTATCAAACTTTTCATATATATTTTTTATATAATCACACTTAAAAACTTTTAGATATTCTTTTAAATTTGGCAGATTAGATATTGATGATTTCATAGCATTTAAATCCCTAGCATTTACAGTATTATAAACCACCTTACTTAGTAATCTCTCTAAGTCATATACATCTTTCAGTGTTTCTTTTATCTCATCTCTATCCATAGGCTTGTCCTTTAATTCACCCACTGCATCTAGCCTTTTATTTATTTCTTCCTCGTTTAACAATGGCTGCTCTACCCATTTTCTAAGTAATCTTGCACCCATGGCAGTTTTTGTTTTATCTAGTACCCATAGTAGCGACCCTTTTTTTGTCTTTTCCCTCATAGTTTCTACTAATTCTAGATTTCGTCTGGTTGCAATATCTATCATCATGTAGTTATTACTTTGATACGGTACCATCTTAGATATATGTCCAAGCTCAACTCGTTGGTTCTCCCTTAAGTATTGAATTAGTGCTCCAGCTGAGTTAATTCCCACACCATAGCCTTTTACTCCAAAACCATCTAAAGAAGCAACTTTAAAATGGCTTATTAGTAGGCTATAGCAAGTTTTGAATTCAAAATTCCAATCATCATAACAATTTATAAATGAATTAAATCTCTCTCTTATTTCATTTA
>MGOW01000023.1:0-487 GCA_001797255.1 Clostridiales bacterium GWE2_32_10 | reverse complement strand
ACTCACCTGTGGTTACGTCTATAAAGCTTAATCCCCAATTATTTTCTTTTTTATAAATACTTGATATATAGTTATTTTTTGACTTTTCTATTTTTTCAGTATCTATAACAGTACCTGGTGTTATCACCCGTACAACATCCCGCCTTACTATCCCCTTCGCCTCTTTAGGATCCTCTACCTGCTCACATATAGCCACCTTATATCCTTTTTCCACTAGCTTAGCTATATAATTTTCTGCAGAATGATAAGGCACTCCACACATAGGTGCCTTATCATCCTGCCCGCAGTCACGTCCTGTAAGAGTTATTTCTAGCTCCCTTGACGCTAGCTTTGCGTCACTAAAAAACATCTCATAAAAATCTCCGAGTCTGAAAAATAATATCGAATCCTTATTTCTTTCCTTAATCTCCAAGTACTGCACCATCATTGGTGTTAATTTCGCCATGTTCACAATCCTCCAACCTATAACTAAATATTAAAGCTATCA
>MGOW01000022.1:9396-13612 GCA_001797255.1 Clostridiales bacterium GWE2_32_10 | reverse complement strand
TTTGTTACAATATTTTTTTCTAAAATGATACAGATTTTATGATTGATTTGTTACAGTTCGGACCTCAATGTCATTTAGTTAAATTTTATATGAATGTGTTAGATTACTCAAAACGGGGGTCTAACCAATTTTTTTTTGCTGACATTGGTTCGGACCTTGTAAATAAAAGTTCTAGAAAAATTGATTTTCTAGAACTTTTAAAATAATTCAACTGACTGGATTGTTTTCAAGTATTATTTCCTACATCCTACATCCCACTCCCCACTTTATCCATATATGCTGCATCTTCCAAGCCTAACCTCCATATAGCTACTCCCAATAGATTATAATCCTTTACCATATTCAATTTAAATGGTATGCTATATGAATTTTCAAACCAAACTTCATGTTTTATTCCTTGTGCATCGTAGTAAATATAGTATGGTGATTGTGATACAGAATCCCACATTATTTGTGCACCGTATGTACTTGCAACCTCATTTGCTTTACTTACGCTGTATGATTTTGTGCCACTTGCAGACCAGTCATATCCGTATGCTGCAAGCCCTAGTAATATCTTTTCTTTAGGTATAACTGTAATAGAATAGTCTACCACATTTTTTACCCAACCATATGATGCTATAGCACCAGGTGTACCTCCTGCATAGTGCTCATCATATGTCATTATCACTATTTGATCCGAATACATAGCTAAACTCTTATAATCAAACGCACCATTCCATGAGTTTGTAAGACTATCCGATGTTTTGGCGGGTACTGCCATTGTAACTAGATAACCCTTTGGATTTAGTGTTCCATATAGTTCTTGCATAAATGTAGTCATATTGGTACGGTTAGCCGCATAAACTCCTTCTATGTCTATATTTACTCCTGAATAACCATATTTCACTAATTCTGATAGTATGTTATTTATCAGATTTTTTCTATTTATATCACTCTCTAAAAGCTGTTTTGCAACTGAACCACTAAATTGGTTTGATACAGAAGCCATAACCTTTATATTATGACTTTTTGCATATGCTATTTGCTCTAAAGGTATAAGCCCTGTAAGATTTCCGCTCCCATCTGTTGTATATGTGTGGGTAACTATTTCATCAAGTATACTTGTACTCGCAACTATAGAATTATATGATGATGAGTCTCCTGAATAATAATACGTTGCGTATCCAAGCACTATTTTCCCAGTAGGTGGACTTATTACTGGAGGTGGAGTTATTACTGGTAACGCCTCTGTTGTAAATTTTACATGTACTGAACCATTCGAAACTATAGTCTTATTGAATGCTACTACATAATACCAATAATCAGTGCTAGGTTGTAAACTAGAGTGACTATAGCTAGTTGTATATACTGTACCTAATAGCGTATAGTTTGCATCACTTACAGTAGCTCCATAAATCCTATATCCTGTAGCATTAGTAACGCTACTCCATTTTAAATCTATCTTATCTTTTGTAATGCTTGTTGCGACTATATTTGTAGGTGGTACTAAATTTGTTGTTGTAACTTTTCTAGCCTCCGATACGCTATCAAAACATACAACAATCGTAACCATAGCCAAAATCAAAAATACTGAAACATACCTTTTTAGGTATCCCATAACAAAACCCCCTTATAATGTAATCATTGTCTACATTTACATTATAAGACTTTTGTAGGTATTATTCAATGGGAATAAAAGCTAAATAAAATAGGACGTGCGTCCTATCTTCTAAATTATTGTACTTCATTATGCCTTGCTTATAATAATTAAAATGCTAATTATCTTCAACCAACTTATTTAATATGTTTTTTTCAACCAGAATTAAGGATAAAAGGACTAGTACATTTCCAATTGTAAAAATTAATATAACTGTGTTAAACTGATTTTGAGCTTCTGTTTTAATTTTTCCTTGTTCTTCAGATGTCATAAATACAGACTGCATTTTAAACTCAGTATTATTCAGTTGTTTTTCTAATGAATTTTTAGCATTAATAAATGTTATTGCTGTCGATATAATAGTAAAAACGACAATTATAATTGTAATATTTTTGTATAAACTTCGTGCTAAACTTCCATCTACAAAATACTTTTTAAAAACTACATCCGTACTTCTTTTACAAACTACATAGCCCCAGACCCATGACAACGACCATACAATTATTGCTGATAATATCAAGTTTAACAAAAATTTGTCAACTTTAACTATCCCAACTAAAATAGACTGCAATATTCCAAAGACAAATCCCCACAAAAATCCGTACCATAAAAAGGTTCCTAGAAATTCTAATGTCGTATTAACAACCGTACCTTCTTTCCTTTCTCTAGTCATAATCATTCCTCCTATGTGTAATTTTTTGCTAACATCATAATTATAACATAACATACTGTAGTATTCAATATAATTCTACATTTTTTTATTTTAATGCTCTTCTATAATTCCCTAATAGCTCCTCTTATATATCTCCACAAGCTCGCTAATAAGCGGCAACCTTGGGTTAGCAGTTGTGCATTGGTCTTCGAATGCCCGTTCCGCTAGATATTCGACCTTGCTCATAAATTCTTCTTCGCCTACGCCACATTCCCTAATACTTGTTGGTATATTTACCTCTTTCATAAGCTCCTTTATTTTATTTATTAAAGACCATACACCTTCCTCATCGGTATATGCTGGCCAACCAAATCTTCTTGATATGTCTGCATATTTCTTTGGTGCTATATATTTTTCGTATTTTGGGAAGGATACAAATTTTGTTGGCGTACTTTGCCCATTATATTCTATCACATGTGGCAATAATATCGCATTTGACCTACCATGAGATATATTAAACTCTCCACCTAGCTTATGTGCAAGTGAGTGGTTTACTCCTAAAAATGCATTTGTAAACGCCATCCCTGCTATTGTTGATGCATTATGAATTTTTTCTCTTGCCTCTTTGTCGTTACCATCATTATATGCACGTGGCAAATATTCGAATATAAGCTCTATCGCTTTCATCGCAAGTGCATCTGTGTAGTCTGAAGCAAGTACCGATACATAGGCTTCGATAGCATGCGTAAGTGCATCAAGTCCAGTATCTGCTGTAATCGCCTTTGGCAGGCTCATAACCAAATCTGGGTCTATTATCGCAACATCTGGAGTTAACTCATAATCCGCAAGCGGATATTTTATGTTGTTTGCTTTATCTGTGATTACAGCAAATGATGTTACCTCTGAACCTGTTCCCGAAGTAGTCGGTATGGCTACAAATTTACATTTCACACCTAGCTTTGGAAATCTATATATTCTCTTTCTTATATCCATAAATTTTTGCTTCATACCAGATACATCTGCATCTGGATATTCGTAAAATAGCCACATGCCTTTCGCAGCATCTATTGCTGAACCGCCACCAAGTGCGATAATACAGTCTGGATCAAAGCCTTTCATAGCTTTAACTCCTCTATGCACCGTGTCAAATGATGGATTAGGTTCAACATCTTTAAATATCTCATATTTCACTTGTTTTTCTCTACTATTTAAATGATGAATTATCTTATCTACATACCCCAAAGACACCATTCCTAGATCTGTAACTATAAATATTTTACTTATATCTTCCATCTGTTCTAAGTACTGAATAGAACCGCTTTCAAAATATATTCTTGGCGGAATTTTAAACCATTGCATATTCACTTTTCTCTTCGCCACCCTTTTTATGTTTAGTAAATTCTTTACGCTTACGTTATCTGTAGTAGAGTTCTTTCCATATGAACCACACCCTAATGTAAGTGATGGTACGTTTGTATTGTATATATCCCCGATAGCTCCCTGTGATGATGGGCAGTTTACTAATATCCTGCCTGTCTTTATTCTGTTTGCAAATTGTTTTATTACCTCATCATTATTTGAGTGGATTACAGACGAATGCCCTAGTCCCCCTAGCTCCACCATCTTCTCAGCTAACTCTATACCTTCATCTGAATTTTTGACTCTAAATACAGCAAGCACAGGTGAAAGCTTTTCCCGTGATAACGGATAACCCACCCCTACATCTGGTAGCTCACAGCATAGTATTTTTGTATTGTTTGGCACTATTATCCCTACTCTGCTAGCTATATCTGCTGGTGATTTACCGACTATATCTCCATTTACTGCACATTTATCTGTGTCTATAACAAGACTAGAGACTAGCTCTGTTTCTTCAGGTGTTGTAAAGTAGCATTTGTTATACTTCATAAAATCAACTACCTCAT
>MGOW01000022.1:156-9367 GCA_001797255.1 Clostridiales bacterium GWE2_32_10 | reverse complement strand
TGCTCCGAAGCACAAATCATGCCATTGTCAAAGGTTTTTGAAACTATCAAATCAGTAACCGCTTGTTTTATATTGGCAGTACACTCTATATAGCACGGTACGTTACCAGGTCCAACTCCTATAGCTGGATTTCCGCTTGAATAGGCTGATTTAACCATGCTAGTACCACCTGTTGCAAGTATTAGACTAATGCCCTCATGTGTCATAAGGGCTCCACTTGCCTCAACTGAAGGAGTTTCTATCCACTGTATCAGATTCTCTGGTGCCCCATGCTTTATAGCTGCATCCCTAACTATTTTAGCCGCTTCCATTGAGCAGTTTTGTGCTGCTGGATGAAACGCAAATATTATTGGATTTCTCGTTTTTGCGGCTATTATTGCTTTAAAAAGTGTAGTTGATGTAGGATTAGTTACAGGCGTGACACCTGCTATAACACCTATCGGTTCTGCTACCTTCATGTATCCTTCTTCTACATTATTTTCTAGTACTCTTACTGTCTTTATATGCTTTATATCATTATATATATATTCTGTTGCAAATAAATTTTTGATAACCTTATCTTCATAAACCCCTCGCCCAGTTTCACTAACTGCCATCTTTGCAAGTGTCATGTGATTTTCGAGCCCTGCAAGTGCCATCGCTCTTACTATTTCGTCAACCTCATTTTGATCTAACTTTATAAATTCATCAAGTGCTACTTTAGCATTATTCACAAGTTGATTAATTACTTCCTTCACCATTCTATCTTCCAAAAATCTCAACCCCCATTTTATTCTTCCCCTTTTGATGTTTAATTACTGATATTATGATATCTAATTATATCATTTATTATTTTATTTTCAACATTATATTTTAAAATTTATATATTTTAGGGTTGTTACTGTTTCTTGTTGGGCTACTCGTTTGGCTTCGTCGGTTTTGTTTACCTTTTTTAGTTTTTTCATCTTTGCCTTCCCCCTATATCTATGTATTTTAAATTCTATACATACACAATATCATAATTTCAGGCTTTTTGCAAGATGTTTTTTAATTTTTTATTTATATATATTTATTGGTTTATACCTCCCTTTTCTTTATCTTTTTTCAGTATCTCCGCCCCGCTAAATGACACTGCATACAGCTTATTTTGCCCTCCTATCCCAAATGTTGGTATTGGCATTCCTTCTATAAATGCTATAAAGTTTATTCCATTTATTTGTGAGTTTACATCAGAATCTACTATTCCAAAGTCTACATAGTAATAACCTTTGTTTTTCTCATATTCACGTAGGTTTAGTATATTATTTATGTTATCTTTTATATACTTTGTGACGATTTCACACCTTTCTTCTTTATCTATTCCTAAATCCTCCGCGTTATGCCATACATCTAATCCTATGTCATACACTCTATCTGATAGGGTAAACATATATTTTTTTCCACTATACTCTATTTCATACTTCATCTCTACCCATCTATTATCTTTGTCCGCTATATGCATTCTATCATACGCTATGACCGCTTTTAAGATTATATATTTTTTCATTTCCATCATCGTATATTCATTATCCTGCATACCTATATTCCTAAAAAACACCCTATAAAACCATTCTAGTGCCTGTTCTTTATTTACCATTATATTACCACTAAAACCATCTGCTATATTTTCCATGTAAGCTTCACTATCATAAGCCCTATATTTAGCCGCAGCATAGGTAGCCGAATCAAGCGCCCGCTTGTACTTTATCTTAGCGGTATCAAGATTATTTATCGCCATATCCCCATAAAGCAGCATGTTTATCCCTAGTATTAGCACCGCTCCCCAAATAAAAAGCCTCATTTAGTCACCCCCAAAGTTAAAACACTGGTGCTGATGCATGCCCATTTAATCTGTATACAACCCGCTTCGTATTATAAAACGCATTTAGCATGTGGTTGCTTTTTGCTATGGCTGTTATTGTGAGTATGTCGAAGCCTTCATTTCTTAGGTCTTTATCTAGGATTACCTTTGTGCCTTCTATTTCTAGTGGATTGTCTGAGTCTGTTACGAACTTTTCTGCTGATACATTTATGTTAAAAACAGCTAGTGCTCCTAGCTTTTTCGTCATTTCCTCATACATTGAAGCTGAGAGCATACCTTTTTTACTTGCTACCTGAGTATAGGTGTATACTATATCCTCAACTTGCCTTTCTTTTATTTTATAATCTCTCTCGACTACTATCCTTGCTAAAAGTCCAAAAAGTACTATTACTATTATAGTCCCTGCTACCAAGTCTTTCATAATGCATTCCTCCTACTACTCAAGCGTAAAATACACAGCCGTAATTTCATGCGTGTCAGTATCTCTCATTACTTCTTTTTTATATTTTTCACTACTGTTTATGGTCACATTATCACCATCATCTGGACCATCTTCGTATTTATTAGAAACATACGTTGCTTCGTCACCATTCTTCTTCACTACTACTTGTTTACTTGTATCAATACTATAATAATCTATTGTAGATTTTACAACACTCCCTGATACAACTTCATTATTTCCATTTGATATATGTGTAACAGCAAAAGAAGAGTTTTCGCTGCTTTCAGCTACTACATTTAATGTATCTTTTTGTGGCAAATATATTTTATTTAAGAAAAACACCGCCGCAAGTATTGTTGTAATGAATAAAATTATAGGAATGAATATATCCTTCACTAACTGTCACCTCTTTTCAAAATTAGAAGTTAGCATTTGTTATGCTAACTTCTAGTAAGTTTCTTTTAATTCTTCTTGAATTCAATCTCTGTAAGCTTCATATCTTTTGAATCTCGTGTAACTGTTTTTGTAAATATATCATCATCTTTGACATCATCAATATCAATTGAATCTGTACCGTTTGTATCAAATATACTTACAGTCACACCTGTACCATTATATTTCTCATACAAAGCCTTTACCATCGAACCTGTTGCCTCGCTACCATCTTCGTCTGCAAGTGCAACCACTGATATTTGGGCTTGATTGCTGCTTTCTGATAGTGCGTTTACAGTTTGTTTTTGTGGAGTGTATATTTTCATTATAAAAAATACCGCTATTATTATAACTATAACTGTAAGCACTATAGGCATAAATGCGTCCTTCATCCTTTACTCACCACCTTCCAATTGTCATCTTACCCTATAAACTCCTACATCATCTATCGCTCCGTTTATTGTATAGTTGTAGCGTATCACATCGCCTATTTCATATGGGGTTTTTATAGTTGTTCTTTCTGTCACCCAGTTTTTTATGTTGTAGTTATAGGTTTCACCTAATTTTTTCTCTGCTGTTATTTCGAAGACTACTATTATGTCTTTTTTTAAGTTTCCATCATTTACGTTTTTAGGTATGTAGCCTTTAGGCACTGCAAATGCTGTTGCGGGTAAGAGATATTCGCCTTGCCATGTTGCTTCTTTGTCGTTTGTTATGGTTCTGTTGCTATTATCTAATGTTATTTGTTTGTATTTGTTGTGAGCATTTTCTCCTACTTTATATACTTGGTGTTCAGAGTTGGTCCAGTATATGTCCCTCTCGGATGTGTCCCTTACGCTACCGCTTATTGTATAAAATTTAGGTGTTATCTTTATTTTGTCATTTGCCCCGTTAAGGTTATTGCTGTTTATTTTAAATAACATCTTGTACCCCTTTGTTACAGGCACTCCTCCAAAGTTTGTGCTATCAATAGCCATTAGGTTTACACCCATATCCATCTCTTTTAGTTTTCCTGTTGTTTTATCTAAAAAATAATTAGCTAGCTTTGCATCTTTTAAGCTCACTACACGAAGATTCGTTAGTGACAGCATTTCTTCTGGTTTTGGTACATAAATGTGTGATGTATAAATCGCTGTACTTAATAGTTCTCCTGTCCTTTTAGAATATACATTTATCGTATATTCTACTTTATCTGCTTTATCCTCTGGCAAAGTAAAGTTTGTGGCGTAAACTGCTTTTCCTTGATCCGTTAGCACCACATTCGCTAGACTTAAATCCGTACTAGTTATTTTTACTACAAAATCGTCATAGCACCCTACCCCATCATCACTTGCCACATTCACTAGTATAGGTATATTACTACCTTGCATAAATGCTTTATTATTTTGAGCGTCATATGTTGCAAAGTTATTTGTGTTATTCATCTGATAAATCGACTTTACATTTATCCATTTTTCTTGCATACTTGTTATATCATATTTATTTTTCACTTTAAAATCAACTGTTATCTTCTTATCTTTTTCTATCTTTCCTATCGACTTCGCAAGTACCTGTGAATTAAAATCAGCCTCATTTGTTCTTTGTTCTTTGTCATTTGTTATTTGCATCCCCCTATTCCCGCTAGATGTATATAGCAGAGAATTATATGCATCATCATTCCAGTTTATAGAGCTATTTATTAAAACCTGTTCCCTACCTGCATTTCCTTTATACATATAATCAGTTACATTTCCACCTACGTTAAAATTGAAGTCAATATCAGGTGCATCTAATATCAGATAATTCTTTGAAATACTTGTTCCACAGCCTTGCAAATCCCAAACTGTAAGCTCGTAGTCTATTATATTTGCACCTACTTTTAAAATATTAACAAACTTTAGCTCCTCGCCTTCACCTGCATCTACCCATGCTTCAGATCCACTGGCTGCTTTCACAAGATAACGCCATTTGTACTTTGCTATACCATTATTGTGTGCGTGTTGCATATCTATATCATATGAACCATTATCAGATAACGTTATATCTGTGGCTGTTTCACTTGCCAAAAACCTTGGTATAGGAGGTTTATGTATATAAAATGATACTTCGGAATTATCACTCTTATCAAATAACGGATTTCCTGTGTCATCGTAGGCTTGTACTTTAACTTTCCATTTTCCCCGCATAGCATCTATTATGTTTCCCATCAGATATTCACTGCCTAATAAATCCGTTATTATATGCTTTCCACTAACTTCATCATATTTACTCGACACTGTGTAATAGCGTCCGTTATTTGCATTTTTGTAAACTGCCACAGGATTTTGCCATGCACTAGGATCATGTTCGAATGCGGCTTTTAGTGTGCCTTGCTTTTCATTTTTTATTTCATCAAGCAATACATCATTAGTCTTTGTTATCTTTCCTGTCAATGTGTATGAATCACTTAGTTTATAGTCTTTGTCTTCATCATAAAAGCTTTTTATAAACTTTAATTCATCACGCCCTACTGCAAAATAAGTTGTATTCGTTACTGATTTTCTAATGTCTATGTAGTTTGTTAAACAATTTGCAGCTTCACTAAAATTTGCTGTGCTTAGATTATAGTTATCGTTAGCTGTTACCCCCGCAAAATCAAGGACTAATGATTTTATTATCTGGTTTCCTACATCACTTGCATATATTCCTAGCTTTCTGTCTAATATTAGTGATTCTATATTATTTACGAGAGTCTGATTATTTGCGTTATCGTCTATTTTTGCATCATTATCTAGAAATATAATTCGGCTACCATTATTACCTGTTATAGGCATACCTGTTATGCTTTCTTTCAGATTTGATAGCGGATTTCTTATTGTTATATCCCCTACATCTGCTTTGTTGTACACTCCATTACTTGTAGTTACAGTAACTATAATATTTTTATACACACCTTCGGTAAAATCCTTCGTGTTAAAATTTAAACTAAAGGCTGTATTACTTGGATTTGTGAGTGTTTGCTTTACTATTTTACTTCCTATCTGGCACCTTACCCAGACTGTGCCTTCTCCCGTAATGCTGCCATCTATAGAAAAGTTGGTGTTGTCGCCATATTTATTTTCCTTTGGGATTATATCTACAGCTGGCAAGCTCCACGCAGGAATCTTTTTACCATTATAAGCTATATAGCCGCCCATTGTGTATAGTTTAGTTCCTGAGGATGCATCATCTATCTTAGTATCATTACTACCAGATAAAGAAGCTCTAAACAACATTGTTTTGTGTAAAGGATTATCATACTCTGGATTTTTTACAAAATATAGATATCCTCCTAATAGATTGAAGTTATATATGTGCCCTTCTTCACTTTCTATAGAGTCATAATCCCTATCTGTTGCTGTAATAGGTATATTATATATATGATCGTTATACGATGTAACTCTATAGAAATATACGTATCCATTATATCCTATTGGATCCCCTCCTGATACTTCTATCAGCTCCTGATCTTTATTCTTTGATAAATTATATGTATATATCAGGTTGTCTTTCGTATATACTAAATATTTGTCATATAAAGTGAGATTTTCGTATGTATATGCTCCACCTGCAATTGTTTTAGAGCTTACTCCATCAGTTGCTGTCAAATTTAATACTGGTGAATCTACACTTATCCTAACTATTTCATATTTTTTAGAGGCACTTGATGTTTTCTTATATGTCCTCTTAAAATATAGGTATCCATCCTTTACTACAAAATCACTAAGATTATTCAGGTAGTAGGATGGCAATAGTGAGAGAATACACTGTGCACCTGTTCCGTCCATATTTATTTTCCATATTTGATTGCCTGAGTCAAAGTAGAACCATTCGTTTGCAAGAGATATTTGTTCATCACCACTGACTGGTAATGTGCATACTAGTGTGTCCTCCTCCCATGTACCAAGCTTAAATTTACGTATACTACTACCATTTATATAATATATCCATCCATCCTTCTGGGTGTACATGCCGCCCATCTGATAGTTACCACTTGTATTCCCTACTGTGTATCCATACGGGCTAGTGCTATAGCTTTCCCAAATATTAGTATCTTTTGATGTTATATTTGGCAATACTTTATTTTCATCAAATGTAGTGATATTTAGTCTATCTTTATAGATTGATTTTAATTTGTTTTCTATATTTGTAAAATAACTATTATTTGTTTCTTTTTGTACATACACATCTGTTTTACTATCTTTTTCTGTTTCTACTGATAGGTTTGGTGTCAGATTATCTATGTATATGTTTTTTTCTATATCAGATATATTATTTGTATTAGCTTTTATAACCTGAAGTTCTTCCATACTTCCTTCTATAAAGTTAGGATATATAGGGCTTTCTATGGCTTCCATTTCAAAATGCATTTTACCAAAGATATTCCGATTTGTATTGCTCACCTCAAAAATTATTTCGCATGTATTTTGACCAACATATTTACTAACCACTCTAAAAACATCTTCCCCTTTTATTTGCAAAAACGAGTTCATGCTTTTTGTAACTAGCATATTGGAATAATTGCCGTCATTAGTAATATCTAGATCATTATTTACATCATAACTCATTTTCAAGTTTATATCTAAAATCTCATCATCAGGGCTCGTATAGTTTGCTTTGACCTTAAATCTAGTCACTAAGTCACTTGAGTTTCTATATGTTGACCACATATTTACTACGTCATTATAATACTTCCGTATTGTATAAAAATTTCCACTCACATCTTTTTGCATAGCCACTATTTCAAAGCTATTTATACTAGGTGACTGTTCTGGTAGCACATTTATCGTATAGTAATTCGACCAGGTACTGACCCTTACCCCATTATATACTTTATTCCTTATTCTATAATAGCCACTAGAGTCAAACCTTACATAAGCAAGACTACCACCAAGCTTATCACCTCTTATAGTAATTTTGTCGACCTCCTTTATAGGTACTGTGTTATCTGCCATTTTTATAGATGATAATCTACTATCGTCAAGGCTTCCATTATTTGTAACTGGTTGTATTTCGATAGCTGTCTGGTTACTTTTATAGTCATTTGATGCATATGCAAGCACATCTCTATCAGTTAGTATATCCGAGTAGCTTGCATCTATTTTTATTTTCTTATACTGCTTATATTCCGTGCTTGTATAGATATTCGGCTCTACCTTTAGCATCCGTATTTTGACTCCTGCATTTGGTCTTATTTCCTTTTTATCTACATGAACCGTATCTTCCGCATATTCTCTAGCACCACTGTCGTCATCAACTCTTACCCGTACTGTGACATCCTTACCTACTGGTATTTTCAGCTTAACTGTGACTACCGCACTATAACCACTCAAATCTCCCCTGTCAGTTTCTACTACATACTCTTCTCCTTCTACTATTCTCCAATCGTCAAGCAAATAATTCGAGCTTGTCCTAAATGTAAGCTCCGCATCAGCTGTGTCATATACTTCTAGGACTGAGGGCGGTGCATCAATATTGCCACTTACCTTTAATATACTTTCATTCGGAGGCTCTTCACCTTTCATGATTTCAAAAGCTATGGTATCTGATATTTTATTACCATTTTCTAATGTTATATCCATTTGATAGTTATACATTCCTATAGGTTTATTTACTAGATCATATTCCGAATTCGTCCTTGTTCCTGTAAATACTATACTACCTGTTTTTATATCCTTTATCTTTAGCTCGTTTATGTCAAGATTGTCATAGAAGCTCTTATCCACAAGTGTTAAATTCATGGTTGTTCCGTCAGTATAAAACTTTTGTCCATCATCTGTATACACTGTAGCACTATCAATTTCTTTAACACCCAAAGTAGCTGTAGGATTTGCTGGCTTTTTTACTTCATAGAAGCTTACTATGTATATATTCGGATTATAGGTTCCCGTTGCCCCGAATTCGAAACCTGATATACTTTTTGATGTGATATTTATAAAGCTGTGATTGATATTGTCATCATAGCTAACTTTCATACTTTTGAATGTTCTTGTGCTAGTTGTATAATCATCTGCTGTGAGTGTCTTTTTTGTATTTATCCCAGCTATAACCACATCTTCGTCGGTTTTAAATATAGTCGAGTCATATATAGTTTTACCTTCCATGTATTCAGCATATATGTAATGTATAAAATGAGGTACTTGTTCGGCTGAAAAATCTTTAGGTATATTATAATACCCTTGAAGATCTGCTAGTGCTACTCCGCTCCAACTAACTGCTCCAGCAATGGATGAATATGTAAAATAAAGTCCTGTTTGTGCTCCTTGCAATTGCCCTGCATTATTTAAGCTTAAAGCTCCATTATTAGCATTTGCATATGTATAATCATAAACTCCATCACGTACTATAGTTTGTACTGCATCAATATGTACTGTACCACCAGTGAACATATAATTTATCATTTTTTTATCATCACTATCAGGGTTATTTATATCTCCCCCACCATTAGCTCTACACAAAGTTTCAAGTATAGCCCCGTATTCCCCTCTGAAAGGTATTTC
>MGOW01000022.1:0-128 GCA_001797255.1 Clostridiales bacterium GWE2_32_10 | reverse complement strand
TCATTCATGGGGTATACCATTTTGTATGTACTTCCACTTACATTGAATGCGATTTGCCAGCCGAGGGTGCGGTACTTTATGCCACCCGTACCGGCTGTGGCTGTGGTGGTGAATGAGAGGTTTTGGAT
>MGOW01000021.1:10134-13629 GCA_001797255.1 Clostridiales bacterium GWE2_32_10 | reverse complement strand
AAAAACCATCTCACACTACTAAGAGATGGTTTTAAGCATATATATACTTGTATGTTTTCCTTTCGGCTCTCGCCTAGTTGAGACCGGCTCACATACAAACCATTTTAGAACCTCCATGTTAACGTCCTCAACGCGGCTAACACTTCTACGGTTAATTCTATTATACTCCATTTTCATTTTCTTGTCAATAAGTTATTAATTATTTCCCTGGAATTTCGTCGAAAATAGTTATATATGCTATATAACTATTTTATGTATTTATATCTTCTTTATGCGTGATTTAAGCTAAGGTAAATAAGAAAGATGTAAAAATTTAGAATAATATATTGACAGATGTAAAAAGATAGTGTAAAATAGGTAAAAAATAGCAATATATATTAGTAACTAAATAATGAATATCTAGTGGGATTACAATAGCGTTAATTATTAGCTAGATTGAAAGGAGAAAAAATGGAGAGTACTATTGGTTTTTTAAAAAGAATGGAACAAATCGAAGAAGAAAGAACTACAACATTAATGGAGAAAACGGGGATGTTAAATCCAAAAACTCATGAAGCATTAAAAAATATTGAAGTAGCTGAGGTTAAGGCATTAAGTTTTCCGGAGATACAAAACTATATATTGAAGACACCTATAGATACATTAAATAACTATACAGAAGGCCAGTTGAAAATAGCAGTTCAGGCGACTTTTATGTTAATACCAGAACGAAGAATAGACAATGTGTTAGCTAGCCTAAATGGAATAGAAGATGTAAAAAAGGATCTAATAATGCAATTAGTGTATACGATGGTGGATTCAGATATAAGAACAGAGGGAGGAATTAATGCTGATGAGACAATTGTTGAAAGACTAGAAGTTATGGAGATAATCAATCAAATAATAGCAGAGGCTGCAAAAGAAGAAGCTATGGATATTGGTTCCATGGATATGGGGAAATAGAGCAATGCATATACTTGACATATATTTTTCCATAAATTCATTCCTTGAACAAAAACAGCAGATTGTTGAATATCTGCTGTTTTTAAAATATAATTTTTTAGAGATCTAATAAAGTTTATAAAAATTATAAAAAATAAATTGACAAATATGTGATATTACGATATATTTACATTACAAAAAGTGTGAGGTTAATACATAAAATGGAACGAAAAGTTTAAAAAAATGGAGGGATAACTAATGAAATTAAGCGGTACTAAATTAGCGATAGTATTAATTTTAAGTGTAGTACTTTTGACAGGGTGTGGACAAACAGACACAAAAGTAAAGCAAACATCAATTAATGAGGATAAGAATCTAAAAATTGTTACATCATTTTATCCTATATACATAGAAACACTAAATGTTGCCCACGATATTTCAAATGTGCAGGTTATAAACATGACAAAGCCCCAAACTGGCTGTTTACATGATTATTCTCTAACGCCAGCAGACCTAAAAACGCTTGAAAGTGCAAATATTTTTGTGGTGAATGGTGCAGGTATGGAGGCATTTATCACAAAAGTTGTAGAAGCTCAACCAAATCTAAAAATAATACAAGCTAGTGAGGGCATAGAGCTTATTAAAAATGAAAGCGACGGAGAGGAAAATCCACATGTTTGGGTAAGTATATCAAATGCAATAGCCCAAGTTAAAAATATTGAGGAACAATTGTCTAGTATTGACCCTGAAAATGCAGAAAAATATAAAACTAATGCGGGGGAATACATCAATAAGCTTGAAGCTGAGAAAGACAAAATGCATACAGCTTTAGATAAAGTTAAAAACAAAGATATTATTACATTTCATGAAGCCTTTCCATACTTTGCAAAAGAGTTTGGTTTTAACATTGTAGCAATAATAGAAAGAGAACCTGGTTCGGCTCCTACTCCGAAGGAATTAGAAGATACAATAGATATTGTTAAAAAATCAAAAATAAAGGCATTATTTGCAGAGCCACAATATCCAGCACAGGCTGCCGAAACTATAGCAAATGAAACAGGGGCGAAAGTATATACACTAGACCCAGCAGTGAGTGGGGATGGGAGCTTGAATTCTTATATTGATATAATGGAAGAAAATCTGAAAGTATTGCAAGAGGTATTAAGATGATAAAAAGAAAACATAAAAATGCTTGTAAAAACAGTTGCTGCGGCTTATGCTGTACCAGAATTGAAAATGTTTGTGTGGTTAGAGGTAATCAAACTATACTTGATAATATAAATATGCATATTCACTGTGGAGAGCTCACTGCTCTAATAGGACCTAATGGAGCGGGTAAAAGTACGCTACTTAAAGCATTGCTTGGGGAAATAAAGCATACTGGAGAGTTGAAGTTTTTAGATGCTAAGGGTATACGTACAGGACATCCTCTTATAGGATATGTACCGCAGAATCTAAGCCTTGATGCTAATTCTCCTACTAGTGTTCTTGACCTGTTTATGGCATGTAAATCATTATTACCAGCATGGCTCTACACTCCAAAAAAAATTATAAAGGATGTACTAGAAAGCCTAACACATGTAAAGGCGGAGCATCTTATTAGAAGGCGAGTTGGTGCCCTTTCGGGTGGAGAGCTTCAAAGGGTATTACTTGCACTTGCACTTGATCCAATACCAGATTTATTGTTGCTTGATGAACCAGTTTCAGGGATAGATCAAAATGGTATGGAGCTATTCTATAAAACGGTAGCAAAAATACGGGAAGATTACGATTTGTCTGTAATACTTGTTTCACACGATCTAGATGTTATAAAGAAATATGCAGACCGTGTAGTACTTTTAAATGGCACTATTCTATCTAGTGGTACTTCGGAGGAAGTATACAATAGCGAAAGTTTTTTAAAAACATTTGGAATGAGAACGATTAAAATGGGTAAGTAGAGCCTGTCATTGCGAGGTACGAAGCAATCTCGTTTTTTATAAAACTATACTCTAGTTAAAAGAGAGATTGCTTCATTCTTCGCAATGACAGGATAAGGATTTAGAAAAGTTTAAGACTCTTAAATGGTTTAGTTTGGAGGAAATATAAATGGAAATATGGTATAAGTTAGTAGAAAGTTTGTTACCTTTTGAATGGGCAAGAGCCGACCAGATGTTTTTTATGAAAAATGCACTTATTGCAATAATACTTGTTACACCTATTTTTGGAATAATAGCTACTATGATAGTAAATAACAGAATGGCATTTTTCTCTGATGCTCTGGGGCATGGGGCGTTTACAGGTGTCACTATTGGGGGATTGTTAGGGTTAGTTAGACCGATATGGTCGGCAGTTGTGTTTGCTGTTATTTTTTCTTTTGTTATAACACTAATAAAAAATAAAAGTAAAATTTCAAGTGATACAGTAATAGGCGTATTTTCTTCGGTCGCTGTTGCACTTGGAATTTTTATCTCAACTTTAGGTGGACAAAGCTTTACAAAGCTGAATGTATTTCTAGTAGGAGATATACTTAGTATTACACCACAAGAAATAGGTCTTGTTTTCTTTGTATCTATAGCCGTTATTATACTATGG
>MGOW01000021.1:0-9948 GCA_001797255.1 Clostridiales bacterium GWE2_32_10 | reverse complement strand
AGAAATATAACTTCTAATGTGCGGCAGTACCATGCTGTATCAGTACTAATATCAGTAATATCTGGTGTGGGTGGACTGATATTTTCCTATTATATAGAAACAGCAACGGGTGCTACGATAGTACTGATTTCTGCTTTGTTTTTCTTTGCTACTTTTGCACTAAGGACTAGATTTAGCTGAAAAGATGTAACATTCGAGAGGTACTATTATCCCTCTGTTTCCCACAGCAGCGAATATCTTTTAAAATGTAATTATACATAGTAGAATTCTACTAAATAATGTTAAGTATGTATATTTTATAACTTTACGTTAATTTTGTTACCTTTTAAAAAGTTTATTAAGTGATATTGAAAAATGATTGACAAAATATGTAAAGTAGTATATACTTATGTAAAAAAATAATATAAAATAATTTTATCAATAAGAAAAGGAGGCTCTTTATGGAATATGTAGATATTTTTACTGATAAGTACCAATATAAAGGTACAGCATCAAAAAAAGAAGCACATAGGTTAGGATTGTGGCATAGGGTTTTTACGTGTATAGCTGTTAATAAAAAAAATGGAACCGTTATTCTTCAAAAGAAATATCCGAATAGATATGATTTTGAAAGAAAAGATTATTTAGAGATAACAGTTGGCGGACATTACATAGCTGGAGAGAAAATTGAAGATGGAATAAGAGAAGTTGAAGAGGAAACAGGTGAAAAAGTTAAATATGATCAGTTGATTCCTTTAGGTATAAGGCAAACAGCTGCAACTATTACTGAAAATTACATAGCAAATGAGTTTCAACATATATTTTTGTTACCGATAGAAAAGGAACTAGAAGAATACAATTTATCTGGAGATGAAGTAAGAGGGTTGGTCGAAATAAAAATTGACGATGGAATAAAATTGTTATTAGGTGAAACTAAGGAGTTAGAGGCAAAAGGAATTTTTAATGTTGATAATAAAATAGAAATAGAAAAGCTAACAATTACCTTAGATGACTTTGTTAAAGCGTATCTAGAATTAGATGAATTGTATTTGAGATTGTTTATTGCAGCAAAAAGATATATAGAAGGTGAAGATTTAAAAATTTTGAGGTGGTAAAAAAATGACATATCCGATAATAGATATTCATGCCTCTTGGCTTGTTATAAACCCTATTCAGGGCTGTCCTAATAGTTGTAAATATTGTTTTTTAAATGCTAATGGTAAAACAAAAGTAAGACCTGAAGTTTTAGCTTCTCCGGAAGAAACTGTGGGGTTACTTTTAAATAGTAAGCTTTACGATAAATATATTCCTATATGTCTATTTTCACAAACAGATGCATTTGCAACGTCAGAGAATGTAGAGTATTTAAAAAAAATATTGAAGATATTGCATGATATGAAAATCTGCAATCCTAAAATCTTTATAACTAAATGTTATATACCTGATGATTTTATAGATTATATTTCAAGCCTTGAAGAAGAAGGTGAAAAGTTCATTTTTTACTTAAGCTATTCAGGACTTGATAGTGATATAGAAGTGGGGATAAAAAGAGAAAATATAGAGTCTAATTTTAAAAGATTATTTGAAAAAAATAAAAAAATTATTCATTATTGGAGACCATTTTTACCACAGAATTCTTCTAAAAAATTAGTAGAAAAAATGTTATCATTTGTTTCTAAATATGCTTTAGCATCTGTGGTAACGGGTTTAAAAGTGCAAAAAGAGTTTATAGACAAATTAGAATTTTGGCCTGAAATTATTCAAAATAGAGAAGAGGTATTAATGGCAGAAGGGGTATGGCCAAAGCAGTTTTATGAATACTTTTGGAATGAGCGGGTTAAAACAAGCAAATATCCAATATACCAAAGTAATTCATGTGCCATAGCATATGTTTTAGGACTTCCTGATAGAAATGCATTTTATGATAGTGAATTATGTAATAATATAAATGTTTGCCCTGCAAATCAAAAGACAATCTGTAAAAAACACTGCGAGAATATGTGTATTAGTGAGAGTAAAATAATTGAAATTTTAAGGAGGCTAGATATTGATATGGCAAATCTAAAGATAGATTATGACTATGAAAGAAACAATTTTAAAATTTCTAAAAGAATATTATAAACCTGCGGTTGAATTGAAGGAAGTTTTTAAAATTACTGAAAAGAAACAATGGAATGAAACTACAGTATTAATGGAATTATATGTCCAAATAGGTCATATGGGCTTGTTGATTGGACAAGATAAGGATTTGATAAATTACTCATTAGAAGTTGGTAGAAATATACATAGTTATGAAGATGAAATTTCAGATGTGTTGTTACAATTGATTGCATTGTCTAATAAACTAAAAATTAATTTAGAAGAAGAATTAGGTAATTATACTATTGAACACATGAAATTTGATAATACATCTGATTTAGAAATAACAAACTCAATTGTAGTCTTAGTTGGACAAATAACGGAAGCAATAATGGAGAAAAAAGAATATAGACATTTCAAACAACGGGAAAAATTTAATTCTTTAAACTAATTTATAATTTATAAATTAGTAAAGGTATTATATTTGGTTTTTTGTATCGTTGAAAAAAATAATATAGATATATTTAAGGCGTTTTCTGTAATGCAAGAGTCAGCTCGAGAATTTTTAGACAACTACAAAGGATGATTAATATGAGTTTTTATGGAACCACATTTAATATTTTGGGTATTAATTTTAACATAAGTACTGATCGCAAAGAATTGTTTGATAGACAAATTGAACATATAAAGCAATTTTATAATGAATCCCAAACTCATCTAACTAAGGATGAGTTTGGGATTCATTATATAGGAGATAAAACTTTATATGATATGTATAGAAAAGAGATTGAAAATTCAGAAGAAACAGTTAAGTTGCTTACTTTTAAGGATGAATATCATTATAAGAAACCTGAAGGGGAAAGTAATATGTTTATGCGATCTGATGGTAAATATGTGGTCGTAGAAGATAGTGGAAATATAGTAATTTATGTGATTACTTTTTAAACAGAAATTTAACAGAAGCAAGCTTTGGCTTGAAACTTGAAGATACAGGTAATCACAAAAAAACAGAAGTACCGTTAACAGATGTTCCTGTAATATTTCAAAATACAGCATTAACAGATATATCCGACATTAATGCCATTTTGTTACCTAATATAAATTTAAAAGAAAAGAGTAAGTGTGAAATATATGTGCCATCAGAAGGAGAGAAAATAGCATACCTTAGAGAAGCTTGTTTTACTCCATATGATACGGAATCTGAAAGAACTCAGTGGATATATGAACGAAAGATTTCAGAAGATCAAATGGGTATAAATTTAGAAAGGTTTACGAAACATGCAATCAATAAGATACCTATGTATTGTATAGATTATGGATGCAATGTAACTAGTAAAGAAGTATATGATAAAATAAATGAAGTTTTACAAACGCCAGTTGCTTCGAATTACTATAGAAATAAAAGTATGTCAGAAGTTGATTATAGTTATGGATTGTCTTGAGAGGTGTGACATGGAAAAGATAAATGTTATAGGAACTTGTATACATAATATTAGAATGAATGAGGCGGTGGATACTTTTGTATCATATTTAAATGGTAAAGAGTTTAAAATGGTATTTACACCAAATCCAGAAATTGTTATGATAGCTAGAGATAATGAATCATATAGGAAAGTAATTAACTCTGGTGATTTAGTAGTTCCCGATGGTATTGGGCTTATACATGGTACATTTTTTAAAAAATGTAAGATAAAATATAGAGTACCTGGATTTGATCTATTGACGAATGTATTATATGAAATAAAGGACAGGAATTATAAAATTTATTTATTGGGTGGGAAACCAAAAATCGCAGAAAAGGCAGCACAGAAAATTGAAAAAGATTTTAAAACAAGGTGTTTTTAAATTACATAGCAAATGTATTGCCGGAACTTGATGTTGAAGGTGTAAAACAAACTACAATAGAAGAATTAATGAAAGAAATACTAGGTGAAGATGTAAGGATAGAAGATGCTGACGAGAAATTGATGCAAATAATAGAAACAGGAGATAAACAAAAGGATAAGAAAGAAGTAGAGATAAGTAAAACTATATCAAAACTAAAATCTAGTATGGATTATAAGAATGGTATTAATAGATTTCTAGAAGAATTAGCAAATGGGAATATTGGCAGTAGAGAGTTTGTTTTTGAAGGAATAAGTATTACAGAAGCCGACAAAATTAAGAGTATGTTTTATGAAGATTTTAAAGAATATCCAGAGAATAAAAAGGTTGAAAATATAACAACTAGAATTTTAGGTGATATAAATAGAAAAAAAGAAATGATAGAGGAAAATATACGAGAAGAATTTAGTAAAAAAGGGGAGGAATTATTAAGTAGATATAAAGATGGACAAATAAATAAAGAAGAATTTGAAAAAGGAAAACAAAGGTTGTATAATGAGCGAGAAAAGAGAATTAAGAGTATAAATTCTAATTGCAAAAAGCAAATAAAAAAATATTTACAACAGCCAGAAAAAAGCAAATCTATAGTAGAATACTATAAGGAATTTGTATATGACAGTAAAAAATATTCTGAATATATGGGAGGCGGTAGCTGTGATAATAGTTTAGTAGAGGCTACTAGAAATCATGCAAAAAATTTGTTGTCAAAAAATAATATAGAAATAGAGGATTTTGCAGCTTTAATGTATTTAAAAAGTAAGTTACATGGTATAGGCGACATAGCCAAAATGAAACATGTAGTAGTAGATGAAGCACAAGATTTGGGCACGTTTCAATATTGGGTACTAAATGAAATAATGAAAGATGTTACATTTACTGTACTTGGTGACATAGCACAGGGAATTTTTGAATTCTAAACTGCTTTATGTTTCAATGACGAGAGCATTACACAATTTGGTAATCTTTGCACAAGGAGAAAAGTCAGAATTATTAGATGGAATTGAGTGTGTTCAAGGCAAGGAAAGTGGAAAAAAAACTTATGATGGTGATAAAGGTGTAGAATTATAAAAAATAAAAATTTTTTAATCCAAATTTAAGATAATAAAATAACGGAATATAGCGGGGATTATGTTAAGCTGACTGAAATGTATAAGCAAAGATGGAAAGTGCAAGTGGAGCTAAAAATTAACTAATAGGTAAGATTTGAATTTTATTTATAAAATCAAACCTTACCTATTTATATATGTAGATATGTAAAGGATCAATTAATAACTAGCAAAGTTAATAAGATAATAATTACCAGAATTGACCATGACATCTACAACATCTACAGCAACTGCAACATCTACAGCAATTGCAACATCTGTGACATCCGCAGAATCCAAAACAATGTCTAAATCTACAGCAACCGCCAAAATTATCGAATCCAAAGATATTCATAAATAACGCCTCCTTCATATTAAAAATAGAATATAAAACATAGCAAGGTACGCATACCTCTAATATATAATATGCTTTAAAATGAAAAAAGGTACATGCTTTGATTACAATAAAGTTTCAAAATACAACAATCTATTTAAAAAAGGTTTATAATGTGTTATAATAATTTTAGATACTCAAGTTAATAAATAGGAGATGATAAAAGTGCGAAAAATATATACGTTGTTATTAACCTTACTCCTGATAATAATTTTTAATAATGAAAATACGTTTGCTATGAGTTTAAATTATGATGGAGTAGCACATGAATATACAGCAAAGCCTATAACACTTATAGTAGGTGGACAACCTGTTGTAAATACACAGATGCCTCCTATAATATTAGATGGTAGAACATTAGTACCAGCTAGAGAGATTTTTGAAAATTTGGGTGCAAGTGTAAAATGGGACGCAAAATATAAGCAGGTTTATGTGACATATAAAAATAAAATGATAATACTAACTATAAATAATAAGATAGCATATATTAACCAAGTAACAACTCAAATGGATGTACCAGCCAAATTAATAAATGATAAAACGATGATACCTGTTGCCTTTGTTGCACGAAACTTAGGATTTGATGTGAACTGGGATGAAAGAACAAGGGTTGTGTCAATTCAAGGTGAAGGAATGACAGTAGTGGATCAAAGTAAGGTTGTTCTAGGATATGCTACATATTATTATAATGGTGATAAATCATCTTATAACTCTATGGTAGTAAACAAAAATTTACTAGATCAAGTAATTACTCAAACATATACTGTTGATGGGCAAGGAAATCTTACAGGACTAATATCTAAAGAACAAATTAATCTAGCGAAAGCGAATGATATCCAGATTGAAGCATCGGTATCAAATCAATTTGATAGCAAAGTAGCAAAAAGCTTGCTAGAGGTTAGTGAAAATAGAACAAGACTAATAAATAATATACTGGTTGAGATAAAAAAATACGGATACGCTGGAATATGTATAGATATAGAATGTATATATCCAAGTGATAGAGATTACATGACAGAGTTTATGAAAGAATTATATATAACCTTGCAACCTAAAGGATACCTAGTAACTATAGACCTACCAGCAAAAACCTATGATGACAAGGCCGGTGCATGGCAGGGGGCGTTTGACTATAAAGCATTAGCACAATATGCTGATCAATTCGTATTAATGACATACGATGAGCATTATCCACAAGGAATGCCAGGGTCAATAGCTTCTAAAGGTTGGGTAGAAGATGTAGTAGAATATGCAACTAGTGTAATACCAAAAGAAAAAATACTTTTAGGGCTTGCTGCATATGGATATGATTGGTCAAAGAGTGGAACCAAGGCTTATTCGACAAGTAAAGCATACTCAGTAGCTAGGATATTCGGTGCAACTATAAATTGGGATCCGATTTCTGCTTCGGCATATTATAAATATACGGATAACAAAGGGATAGAACATGTAGTTTGGTTTGAAAATGAAAATAGTATAGTATCTAAGTTAAATATAGTAAATGATTACAATCTTCAAGGTGTAAGTATATGGGAATTAGGATATGTAACATCTGAATATATGAAAGAAATAGGTACGGTTTTACACCCTCACCCGTTGTGGTAGAGGGTGTTGTTTTATTAAAAATAATTACTTGCATTTTTATAATAATATGATAGAATAATTGTATGAATTACTAGACTGTCATTGCGAGGAACGAAGCAATCTCTCTTTTTATATACAAACTAAGATTAATTTGCAAATTACGACTTAAGAACGGGATTGCTTCGTACCTCGCAACGACAATTTTTGAGTAATGTAACATAGGTATAAGTAGAAGTAGAATTAAAGAAAGGAGTGAATGTATGCAGGAAGTAATAGCTAAAGATGCAGAAAGTCCTCTATGTATTAGTGTTGAACATGTTAATAGATTTTTCGGAAAAAAGCAAGTTCTTTTTGATATTAGATTGGGAGTACCTTATTCTCAAATTTTAGGGTTACTTGGACCATCTGGTTCAGGGAAAACAACCTTGGTAAAGGTCATTGCAGGAATTGATACCGCAACTAGCGGAAATGTGTGGTTATTAGGTGAAAAAATGCCGAAGCTTTTACTTATGAATAAAATAGGATATATGGCGCAGTCTGATGCTTTATACGGGGAGCTTACTGCGGAAGAAAATCTAAGGTTTTTTGCTTCTATGTATAATCTGAGAGGAGCTAAGCAAAAACAGAGGATAGCTGAGGTAATGAGTCTTGTAAATTTATCAGAACATTTAAAAAAGCAAGTAAAACAGTATTCTGGCGGTATGAAACGGAGGCTATCTCTTGCTATTTCACTCCTACATGAGCCACAAGTCTTGATACTAGACGAGCCTACCGTTGGTATTGACCCTGTCCTTCGTAAATCTATATGGAATGAGCTTTATAAATTAAGGGACAACGGAACAACTATAATCATTACAACTCATGTAATGGATGAGGTAGAAAAATGCGATTACCTCGGAATGATTCATGACGGTAAGCTTATTGCTTCTGGTACTCCAAATGAAATCAAGAATGCAACGTCTTCAAATACAATAGAAGAAGCGTTTTTGTACTATGGGGGTGCATCTAAATGAGAGTGATAGCAGTTATGATTAGGATTTTACTTCAGCTTAAGCATGATAAACGTACTATAGGATTAATGATTTTTGCTCCAATATTTGTGTTAACCTTGATGTCATTTATTTTTAATGGTTCTGATTATCACCCAAAGATAGGAATAACCAATGCTCCGAATAGTTTCATAAATAAATTAGAAGATAATTATGCTAGAGTTACTATATATGATGAAAGTGAGGCTCATGAGGCTCTTAATCAGGCTAAGGTCGATGCAATAATTAATTTTGAAAGTGGAGTGCCAAATGTTAAACTAGAGGGCAGTGACCCGAGCAAAAATGGTGCAGTCATTAAGCTTATACAGAATATCATGCAGCAAACAAGCCCAACGATTAAACCTGATATAACTTATTTGTATGGCTATGAAAATATGTCTTCTTTTGATAATTTTGGACCTATACTTATTGGATTTTTTGTATTCTTTTTCGTATTTCTAATATCGGGAGTTTCATTTCTTAGTGAGCGTACTTCGGGTACACTTGAAAGGCTACTTGCTACACCACTACATAGATGGGAGATTGTTATGGGATATCTTCTTGGGTTTGGAGCGTTTACTATTATACAGTCTAGCTTTATAGCATGGTATTCGATTAATATCCTTGGGATAATGATGGTAGGCTCGTTTATGCTCGTAATTCTCATAACTATACTAACCGCGCTGGTTGCTCTTACGATAGGTACATTTATATCTGCGTATGCGGACAATGAGCTTCAAATGATTCAGTTTATACCACTAATTGTAGTACCACAAGTATTTTTTTCGGGTTTATTTGATTTAAGTACTATGGATACATGGCTTCAATTTATCGGAAGATTTATGCCATTATGGTATGCAGCAGATGGTTTAAGAAATGTTATGATACGTGGAAAAGGGTGGAATGATATTCAAGGAGATGTATATGTTTTAATTTCAATTTGTATATTTTTTATAATTGCAAATGTGATAACTCTTAAGAAGTATCGGAAAACATAATGGATAGAGGAGGATTTTATGAAAAAATTATTTATTAGTATTATGCTTGTTGCTTTTATTGTCGCAGGCTGTAGTTCTAACTCTGATAAGCTAATCTTAAAAGGGGATATTCAAAATAATATTATTTCAGCTACAACTACTGTTTCAGGCAAAATCGTGAAAATGAATAAAGCCCAAGGTGAGCCGGTAAAAGCGGGTGATATTATTGCGGTAATAGATAATACGAATCAAAAATATACAGTAGATAGCCTAAAAGCAGTTGTAGAAATGAAAAAGGCAAAGCTCGACGAATTACAAGCTGGAAACCGTCCTGAGCAAATAGCACAAGCACAAGCACAAGTACGTGCCGCAAAAGCAAATCTAGAACTTATATCTTCAGGTAATAGAACCGAACAAATAGAGCAAGCGAAAAATGGAGTTGCAGTTTCTAGTGAGGCAGTGAACACTGCACAAGCATCATATGATTATCTAAATACTCAGTATAATAAAGCACTAAAACTAAATGAAGTGGGTTCGCTATCTAAAAGTGATCTTGATGATATCAAATATAAATTAGACACAGCAGCCAATCAACTTTCAAGTGCAAAATATCAACTGCAAAGTGCCAATGAACAGTTAACGCTACTACAAAAAGGTTCAACATCTGAGTCAATCAGTGCAGCAAAAGCAAATTATGATGCAGCAAATGCACAACTAAAGCTGCTTAAAAGTGGAGCAACAAAGCAGACAATAACTATTGCTCAGGCTGACCTAGACCAATCTATAGCACAATTAAACCAGGCTCAAAATAATCTAGACAACTGTAATATCACTGCACTATCAGACGGAATTATCATTAGCAAAAATTTTGAGCTAGGAGATGTGGTTGAGTAATCTCGGAAAGTCAGACTAAAACGACACAAAAACCGAGTAAAAGT
>MGOW01000020.1 GCA_001797255.1 Clostridiales bacterium GWE2_32_10 | reverse complement strand
TTGTTAATATAACCATTATAATATATACTATTACTCCTGCCATTATTGCTATAAGAGTACCAGCTTTACTACTGTGAGTTAAATCTCTAGATGTATAATATATTGCCATCGTAGAAAGTCCCATTACAATAGTTGATATGGTTGGTTTCAATATAATGCTATAGTTCTTTATTTTATAACCAGATTTTTTCTTTATATATATATAGTTAAGTATCATATATATGAAGTATACAATTATTGAAGCTATGGCAGCACCACTTACATATAGTGGTGTAGCTACTAAATTATAATTTAATATCCATTTACATGCCGCAACAATAAGCAAATTAATTATCGGGATATAAAAGTGACCCATACCCTGTAATATCGCTGTAAATATCTGACTTAATATCATGAACACAAGTGCAATGCTTAATATTGACAATAACACCGAGCCATCTACATCTTTAGGATAAAGCAAATCAAATATCGGATACGCCAATGCTCCTAGCCCTATAGCAGCAGGAAATCCAAGTAGCAATCCAAACCTTATAGCTACATCTATTTTGCTATGTAGCTCTTCTTTATCTTTTCTTGCAATCGCATTAGCTACTGCCGGCAATACACTTAGTCCAATAGCTGTCGCTAATGTCATAGGAACATTTATAAGAGTCATCGCTTCTCCTGTAAGCTTTCCAAACATTCCCGTTGCAACTTTCTCACTCAATCCAACATCTCTAAGTCTACTTACAATAATCATTGAATCTATTATTCCTATAATCGAACTCATTGCTGCCCCTATCGTTATTGGCATAGCAATTAAAAAGACATTCCTACTTATTGATCTTATAGAATCATTATCCTCGTCCTTTTTAATAAGTTTATTATGACATTTTAGCCAAACATAACTTAAAACAACTATAGAAGCGGCTCCAAATATGCCTGCCAAAATTGAATTTAATATCTGCCCTTTTATATAAAATGTTATGCAATAATTGAATGCTTTATATAGTATCGCTACATCACAACCAAGCATTAGCAACCAAGAAACGATTACAGCAACAATCATAATTACTTCAGTAGTACAGTTTGCTTTTTTATTAAACTGTATTACTTTTTGCCTTTTTATATTTTGTTTTATCTTTTTTCTATATTTTAAATACATTATAATCAATATTATAACTCCTACTACAGCACCTGCTGTAGCTCCAAACGAAGCTCCACCTGCAGCCATTCCTAGTACATCTGCATTTTCACTATTACTTGTAAATATTATATATGCAAGCCCTATACCTACAATAACTCTAATAAAAGATTCTACTAACTGCGAAATTGCTGTTGGTAGCATGTTTTGCATTCCTTGAAAATATCCTCTAAAAGCACCCATTATAGATACAAATAGTGGAGCCATAGTTAATCCTAATATCGAGTATTTAACCTCCGGAGACCAATTCCGTACTTTTATTACCCAATCTGCTCCCAAAAACAATAGTAAAGATGATATACTTCCTACAATTATCAGTATAACTAAAGATATTCTAAATATTCTATTTGCCCCGTCGTAATCTTCATTGGCCATTTTTTCTGATACTAATTTTGATACAGCTGATGGTAATCCTACATAAGATATTGCAAGCAATAAAGTATAAATAGGATATGCAAGCTGATAATATCCCATCCCCACACTTCCTATTAAGTTCGCCAGTGGTATTCTAAAGAATATACTTAAAAACTTTGCAAACATTCCCGCAACCGCAAGTATGAGTGCACCTGTTATAAATTTTTTGGATGTATTTGACATTGATTGTACCTCTTTTCTATTTTATTGTTATATTCGGCAAATAATCCCGTTCTAATTCATCGCCTTATCCACTATTTCCGCTAATCTATCTATCTTTTCTTCTAAATAAAGCCAACCTATCAATGTTTCAAAACCTGTTGCTATCATATAATCAACAGGGGCTGCGTTTTTGGGCATCGTGTTTACTTTAGCATTTTTACCGCGCTTTGCAACTTTTCTTTCTTCTTCTGTAAGATATTTTTCGATTTTTCTGTACTGTTGTGCTTGAGCTGAAGCTTTTACATACTGTATAGACAACCTTTGTAATTTATTCACCTGTACATTATGCTCACGAACAAGCTTTGTACGTACAAACATTTCATATATTGCATCCCCTAAATACGCAAGTGTAACTGGCGAATACAGTTTTGCATTTACTTTATTTATATTATTTTTTTCCAATAATTCTTTTTCTATCAAATTTATTCATCCCTTTACCTATGTATAGTTTTTCCACTCGCTTATTATACACGTAAATACAAAAAAAATCAAGCAATATTTTTATATCGGTGTAAAAAAAGGAACAGGCTTCCCCATTCCTTTTTATTTATTTCTCTTCTACTTACTCACAGCCAGCTTCAAGCTTTCTCCATTTATATCCCATTCTTTTTCATATCCACCATCTACACCACATACAACCTCATCAGCCAACACTTCGTCTGATATTTGTGGCATATTATTTTCGATTATTTCCTCTATCTTTTGCGTTCCTTTGTGCATAAGCTTTATATGATCTTGAACCTCAAAACCAGCCTCTTTTCTCATTAGTTGAATTTTGCTTATAATTTCACGAACAAACCCCTCTTCGATAAGCTCATCTGTAAGCTCTGTATCCATCACTACAATAGTCTTCTTCTCTTCACTTACAACAAATCCTTCCTTCTTCTGCAGATCTACTATTAAGTCATCTGTTGTTAGTTCTATAGCCTCTCCATTTATCACAAGCTTTAGTATACCATCTTTTGCTAGGGTTTCATGTGCTAGGTTTCCGTCAATATCTGATAAAGCCTTTCGTATATCGTTTACTAGCTTACCATATTTAGGTCCAACAGTTTTTAGCTGTGGTTTAAATATGTATATTGTGTATTCTGATAAATTATCCTCAAATTCACATTCACATACATTTAACTCATCTTTTACTACTGTTATAAAACTTTCCGGTATCTTATGTTCTGTTTTTATTAATATTTTTGATACTGGCTGCCTATTCTTTATATTCGCTATATTCCTACAAGAACGCCCTGCAACTACAATTTTAAGCACTGCATCCATATTAGCCTCTAGTTCTTTATTTATTTGTGCTTCATCATATTTGGGATAATTACAAAGATGTACACTTTCTCCAGCCGATTTATCCACACAACGCACAATGTTTTGGTATATTTCTTCTGCTATAAATGGTGTAAATGGTGCAATTACCTTAGTTAATGTTTCAATCACAGTATAAAGCGTCATATATGCATTTATTTTATCTTGTTCCATACCCTTAGCCCAGAATCTTTCACGGCTACGTCTTACATACCAATTACTAAGCTCATCTACAAAATCATCGAGCACACGAGTAGCTTCGGTTAGGTAATATGTATCTAAGTAGTCATCTACATTTTTCACTACTGTATTTAGTCTTGATAGTATCCATTTATCCATTACTTCTAATTTGTTGTAGTCTAGTATATAATTAGTTGGGTTGAAATCATCTATATTGGCGTATAGTACATAGAACGCGTATGTATTCCATAAGGTGCCCATAAATTTTCGTTGGTATTCAAGCAAATAATCCTCACTAAATTTTGTTGGAAGCCATGGTGCACTATTAGCTACAAGATACCACCTTACAGCATCTGCACCATATTTATTTAAAATCTCCATTGGCTCTACACCATTCCCTTTAGATTTGCTCATTTTTTTACCATTCTTATCTTGTAGGTGACCTTGCACTATTACATTTTTATATGCTGGTTTATCAAATAAAACTGTAGAAATAGCAATCAATGAATAAAACCAACCTCTTGTTTGGTCAATACCTTCACTTATATAGTCCGCTGGAAAATTTTCATCAAATATTTCTTTATTCTCAAATGGATAATGCCATTGTGCAAAAGGCATTGCCCCCGAGTCATACCAACAATCTATAACAGCCTCTACTCGTTTCATTTCTTTATTACATTTTTCACACTTTATAGTAATGTTATCTATATAAGGCTTGTGTAGTTCAATATCATCAGGACAATTCGAACTCATTTCTTTTAGTTCTGCTATACTACCTATAACATGTCTATGACCACATTCACATTCCCATATAGGAAGCGGTGTTCCCCAATATCTATCTCGTGATAGTGCCCAATCTGCTACATTTTCTAACCAATTTCCGAATCGACCTTCGCCTATATATTCTGGTAACCATGTAACCGTTTTATTATTAGCTATCAGTCTCTCTTTTACTTCTGTCATCTTTATAAACCAAGTATCCTTTGCATAATACAAGAGTGGTGTATCACACCTCCAACAATGAGGGTATGAATGCTCATGTTCCATCTCTTTATATACATGATTACTATTATCTAAGTATTTTATTATAAGTGAATCTGCTTTTTTTACAAACATACCTTTCCATGGCTCAACCCCATCTACAAATCTGCCCTTCAAGTCAACAAGCTGGACAAAAGGCAAATTATACTTACGCCCTGTATTCGCATCATCTTCTCCAAATGCAGGTGCTGTATGAACTATACCCGTACCATCTGTTAGTGTTACATAATCAGCACATGTTACATAATGCGATTTCCCCTCTACTTTAATAAAATTGAATAAAGGCTCGTATTCTCTATATTCTAAATCTTTACCTAGATATGTTTCAGCTATCTCATATTCTTCCTCTATTACACTAGAAACTAGAGCTTCAGCAAGTATATAATATTCTTCTTCACATTTTACCTTTACGTAAGCTTCTTTTGGGTTTACCGTAAGTGCTACGTTTGACGGAAGTGTCCACGGTGTAGTTGTCCAAGCTAAAAAATAAGTATTTTCTTCATCTCTAGCTTTGAACTTTACTACTACAGTTTTATCTTTTACATCTTTATAGCCTTGTGCTACCTCATGAGTAGATAGTGGTGTGCCGCATCTAGGGCAGTATGGTACTATTTTATGCCCTTTATACATCAGACCATTATCCCATATTTTCTTTAGAGACCACCAAACTGATTCTATATAATCATTATTGTATGTAACATACGGATTATCCATATCCGCCCAGAAACCTACCTTATCACTAAATTCTTCCCATAAAGCTTTATATTTCCAAACATTGTCTTTACACTTTTGTATAAATGACTCTACACCATATTTCTCTATTTGATCCTTCCCGTCAATCCCTAGTTCTTTTTCAACTTCTAATTCAACAGGAAGTCCGTGAGTGTCCCAGCCTGCTTTTCTTAGTACCTTATACCCTTTCATAGCTCTATATCTTGGTATCAAATCTTTCATAACACGAGTTACTACATGACCTGCATGTGGCGTACCATTTGCAGTTGGAGGTCCATCATAAAATATAAATGTAGGACATCCTTCCCTATCTGATATACTTTTCCTAAAAACATCTTTTTCCTTCCAAAATTTCAAAACCTCATTCTCTCTTTCCACAAAATTAAGATTTGTGTCTACTTTTTTGTATAACATAGTTATCTCCTCCATTCTATTTTAATCTTGTATTATAGCAGTTTTTGTTGTATAATATATTTTTTCCAATTTGTCAATATCAATAGACAGTAATTATTTAGTTTTCTTTTATTTCAATACGAACCTTAAAACGCAAAAAACTCGTCTCATACAAAGCTCTGACATCTAATTTCCGATATCAAACCTCTAATATGGGACGAGCTTTCACCCGTGGTACCACCCAAATTCAATCTATAATTCACAGTTTACACTTCATGCTATAAACTTTAAATCTTCGACTGCACTCTTTTTCACTTTTAACGCATGATTGCGGTTGGTATTACTCATCACTAGCACGTGTACACGCTAGCCTCATTCCTCCAACAACTCCTGGATGATTTTTTGTATATTATACTCATACTAGGCTCACACCAAATCCTAGCTCGCTTGATTTTCTAAATATACATACTGTTCCAATCAAAGTTTTATATTTTTTTATATTATTCTGCGTTCTCGTCAAGATATTTATTTAGTGCCCCTACTACTTCATCTGAGTCTAGCCCATGTCCGTCACATGCTTGCTGTAATGTTTCTAATGTGTGCATAGGACAGCCAAGACAATGCATGCCATACTCCATCAATACATCAGCCAGATTTTCATTTGTTGTAATAACTTCTCTTATTGTCATTTCTTTTGTTATATTACTCATAAATATTTTCCCCCTTCCTAAATTAATATTTCCGTGAGCTTAGGTATTATTTGCTTCTTTCTCGAAAGTACACCTGGCAAAAATACAGAATCAGCCCCTACCTTAGCATTAAAACCTACTCCGATTAGAGATGCATATTTACCTACAGATAATAATTCTGAGCCTTCTAGTACTATGTCTGTGAGCATCAATACAACTCCATCTACATTCTCTTCTTTCATTATCTTTTCAAGCACTTCTATAATTTGATTTTTTGTTTCAAGTAGCTTATTTACCCCCGCTGTTGTTACTTGGGAAACAAGCAATCTTTTAGTACCAAACTCAAATAGTTTAATATCAGTTTTTACTACATCAGCTAAATCTTCACCTTCAATACTTGCTCCTGCTATTATCATGTCTTTTCCGTATGTTTCTATACTTACTTCTGCAATTTTTTCTAATTCTTTAGCTATATTTATATCTTCCTCTGTACATGTTGGAGATTTAAATATAACAGTATCAGAAAGTATTGCACTTAACATAAGCCCAGCCATCTCTTTTGTTGGAGTTATACCATTTTCCTTGTAAATTTTAGCTACTATTGTAGATGTTGATCCTACGGGTTCTGCCCTGTAGTATAATGGATTTGCCGTATTAAACACTATTCTATGATGGTCAATAACTTCTATTATATTTGCGTTATCTGCCTCATCAATAGTTTGAGTTTTTTCATTATGATCTACTAATATAATATCCTGTTTCATATCTTCACTTTGTGGCTCTATTATTTTTGTTACAAGTTCTGGCTCTTCTATTTTGAAGTAACCTAATATGTACTTAGTTTCTCTATTCAACTTCCCAAGCCTTACTGGTTTAGCATCAAAGCCTAATGTTTTCTTTAGCTCAGCATATGCTATAGCCGCACATATAGAATCAGTATCCGGGCTTTTGTGTCCCATTATTAAGATTGTATTCTTCATATATAGTAATTCCTCCCCTAAATATAAATAACAAAAAAGTTGATATTAGGTTCTTAGCAACAAATATCAACTTTTTACTTCTTAAAACCTATCTTGCGGAGACAGGATTTGAACCTATGACCTTCGGGTTATGAGCCCGACGAGCTACCAGACTGCTCCACCCCGCGATATTATTATTTTTGTTTTTTCTTTAGTAAGGCGCCAACCAGATTTGAACTGGTGATGAAGGTGTTGCAGACCTCTGCCTTACCACTTGGCTATGGCGCCAAATATTTTAACATAGTCCGTAGGGGAATCGAACCCCTGATACCGCCGTGAAAGGGCGATGTCTTAGCCGCTTGACCAACGGACCAAATATTAACTCACAGTTTTAAACATCAAACTATGATTTTTTAAACTCCTCGAGTAGGTTTCGAACCTACGACCCTTCGGTTAACAGCCGAATGCTCTACCACTGAGCTATCGAGGAACGTTAAGAACGTTAACAAAAAATATTATACCATGTTTACATCCCTTTGTCAATAGCTAACTTTAATTTTTTAAAATTTTTTATGATTGAACTGAATTACAAAAGTAAAGTATACCCCTAACATGCCAGACTATGGAAGTTAGTTATAATGTCAACTTTATTTTTTATGTTTTTATAGATAAAATTGTTGATTTTTGACAAAAAAAATGATATTATTATTGAATGAGAAATATATTATAAATAATTAAGGGGGATTTCTTATGAATTTAATTTTTTTATGTTCTTCATTGCTTAATATAGCATTTTGCATATTTTCTTCGTTTTTTATATTAGAAATTATTAAAACTTTTTATGATTTGAGGATTAATCTTAAAAATATTTTGTTATATATTACAATTTCCACACTAATTTTAGCACTTTTTCTTCTTGTACCTTCAGATTCACCTATCGCCAGCTCATATATTTTTATTATGGCTAGGTTTTTATTACCAATTGTAATATACATAACTTTAAATATTATAATTCTAAAACTTAATATTAAACTTTCTATTATAGCAACCGTAATATATTTTGTATTGTTAGTTTTATTTGACAATATATCGTTAGTTATACTAAACTCAACTTCTATAGACATTGCTTCAATTAGGCAAGATCCCTTTTTATTATTTTTTTATTATATTATTCTTTTTGGAATATCATTCCTTTCTATTCTCTCATTTAAATATATAAAACATAAAAATAATAATATACAAATTAATAATAACAAGTTATTTTTAGCTATAACGTATATAATTATAACCCTTGTCTATATGATAGCCAATATTTCATTTTATGCTAAATATATAGGTTCGATAGACCCAATAATAGTCATAATAAATGCAATTGTAATTTTTATATATTTTATATTAACTTTTTATACTATATATAATTCACAAAAACTATTTAACTATACAGAAGAAAATACTAACCTTAAATCTTACATTAATGCTATAGATAATTTACATGATGAACTAAAAAGATTTAGACATAATTATGCCAATACTCTTATAGGCTTTCAGGGTTACACAGATAGTAACGATATTGAAGGACTAAAGAATTACCTAACTGAGCTAATTCAAAAAAGTCAAAACATTAAAAATATAGATACCTTCGATTTTAATAAAATATCTAATCCAGCCTTAAAGAGTATTCTTCTTGCAAAAATATCAACTGCTCTTAATAAAAATATTAAAATAGTATTTGAATATACTGACAATATTAGAAATTTCGGTATTAATACTTCAGATTTATGCGAAATATTAGGCGTATTTATTGATAACGCAATAGAAGAATGCGAAAAACTCAAAATTTCTAACAGGCGTATTGAAATTTTTATTGACAATCAAAAAGATATATGTGTTATTATAATTGCAAATCCATATAAAGATAAACCAGAAGTAAACAAAATTTTTCAAAAAAATTTCTCTACAAAACAAGGTGAAAATAGAGGTATTGGTTTATGCACTGTGAAAAGAATAATAAATTCTTATAATAATGTTATTTTAAATACCTTAGTAGAATCAAACTCTTTTGTCCAAGAATTACAAATAAAAATAAAATAGAAGTAATATTACTTCTATTTTATTAATTCTTATATATTAATTAATCAATCAAACATTTTGGACATTCTGGCTCTTCAAATCCAGCTACTATACATGCTCCTGTTGATGTAGCAGCTATTACAGTTGCTAAACTTGCTAAAAGCGTTGCTAACATTAATTTAATCTTCATTAAATACAACCCCCTCAATTTTAAATTTTATAAACCTTCCATTATGTAATTTAACATTTTAACTCAAAAAAGTCAATTATGTAATCAAATGTCGAGTTTGTATCATAAACGGTAAATATTTTATTTTTTATTGTCATTCATATATAAAATTATACAGTTAATTCAATCTTTATAGACAAACGGAAAATTTTGTTGTATAATTAATTATAATATGCTTTTGAAGGAGGTTGTAGTATGAAATTGACTGAAAAGACAAGTACAAAAATCACAAATTTTATAAGTGAGCACTGTAATTTATCTGTAGAAGAATTACAAAAAGTAAAATATGGCATTGATATTTTAATATTAAATAGTTATAAACTGGTTATCGTCTTTTTTCTTGCCTACCTTCTAGGCATATTAACACAAATTTTTCTATTTATGTTGTCGTACGGATTTATAAGAGCATTTGCATTCGGTATGCATGCAAGAAAAGGTTCTACATGTTTGATTGCTACATGTCTCATTTTTTTAGGATTGACCTATTATTCCCCACTCATACTTTTAGATAATTTATATATAAGCGTACTTTTTATAATTAACATTATTTCACTTATGTTATTCGCACCAGCTGATACCGAAAAGCGACCTATAATTAACCCAAAGAAACGAAAGATTTTAAGAATTAAAGCAATAAGTGCCTTAACACTTTTATACTTGATAGCCATATTTTACTGTGATTCCCTTACTGCAACAATTTTAACACTTTCAACAACTGTTGCATGTATAATGATTAACCCAATATTATATAAAATTGCGGGACAGACATACGATAATTATAAATCATATAAAAAAAAGGAAGCTTTGTAAGTTCCTTTTTTTTATATAATTTATTATATTATAAATTTGTTGATGAGTTTGTAGATGAACCTGTTGAAGTATTTGTAGTTATATTTGCTTTAGGAAAGTTTCCTGCAGCCATTTGTTCTTCTTGTTGTGCTATCATTTTCTTAACCATATATCCGCCTACAGAACCTGCTTCTTTAGTTGTTAAGTCTCCATTATATCCTTGTTTTAAATTTACACCTATTTCATTAGCTATTTCATATTTAAATTGATCTAATGCTGCTCTAGCTTGTTTCTTTACTGGATTATTACTATTGTTATTATTGCTTGCCATTTATATCACCTCCGTCATTAATAGTATGTGAAGGAATATAAAATATATTAGATGTAAAAATTAGAGCAATATTATAATTTTTGTTTTTTATGCAACATTTGTATTTTTTAAAATTATAAATTTTTGTCCATGATAAATAGAGTTGGGATTATCAATATTATTTATATTTGCTATTTCAAAAATAGTTGTATTATATCTTTTAGCTATATCCCATAAAGTATCTCCTGATTTTACTACATAAATTATCATGCTAGAATAATCAATATAATTAGTATTTTCTTCCTCCGTTATATCTACTATAAACTCCTTGCTCTTCTTTTCTACTCCCATAGTATCAAAATATACTACTATCTTAACCTCTAGTTCATTTTTGGATATCATGCTAAATGTTATATGTTCAATACTTGCGTCTAGTTTTATTTTCATATTTTCGTCTAAATTATTTGCATCTATAGTTTGTGAAAAATATAGAACTTGAGAGTATGATTTTATTGGAATATTATCATCTGCTGCAATATATAGTATTTTGCAATCAATAAGTCCTTCTACAACTATAACATCCTTCTTTATCTCAACATTTTCTATCTTTAGTTTTCCGTCTAAATTATAAACCTGAAGTATCACATCGTTTTTATTTATACTAATTGTATCCTTTATAGTGTATCTATTTTTGTTTTTAAAAACTATTTTTTCATAATCATAAGTTTCTTTTTGCACATTTATTTTCTTTGATATTCCATATATATCTTTTAAAACCTCCTTTTGTTCTTCTGATATAACTTCTAGCTTTACTTCTGCAACTACTTCAACTCTAATAACCCTCTCGTCACCGTTTTCATCAGTACTAACTTCTATATATTTATCTTGAATCTCTAACTTTCCGTCTATTATCATATCTTCATCACACTCTACATTATCTATTGTCTCACTGATAGCTATATCATATTCCATTAATTCTAAAGAATCTTCATAATTATTATAAAGTATAACAATACTTAAATTACCTTTTATTAAAACTTGCCTATCAATTGCCTTTAAATCCACATTTTTAAAAAACATATTACATTTTAGTATATCTCTTATATTAGGTTTATTTGAAAGTAATTCAATAATTTCTTTTATAAATATTTTTTCGCTTACAGTATCGCTTTTAACATCAAATTTAATATTTTCGAATAACGTTTGTTCTTCAAGCTCATTTTCTGATGTAATTACTTCCCTTTGAATATTTTTATCCGCTTTTATTTTCATATTTACAACCACTTTTAAATTGACTTTTCTGCTATTTATAACTGTATGTTTTAGATATTCTATCTCTGCATCAAGCGATAAATCCTCATACCTCATATTATCCATATTAAGTATGTCATTAATTTTTATTTCACCTATTATACTATTTATAGTTTTCTCCTCTTTCTCGCTTAAATATAAGATATTATATTCTATACATCCATCATAATTTAACTTATTTAAGTTAAATGAAAAACTTTTTATATGTATTTGGCTATCTATTTGGATTATAGTACCTATGTCTGGTTTTATATCTGGCACTATTATATCCTCATCAAACACTATTTGAGTTACACTTTCCTCTGGTAAAAATTTTAGTCCTATCATTTCCTTTTTAATATTTAACATAAAAATACCTCCTATAATACATATTTATTAAATATATATTATTTAGAGGTATAAAATTATTCCCAAAATTTAAAAATTTCTAATAATTTTCTCTAATAATTGAGAATTCAACTGACTTCGTAAGTAAGTCTGTGTAGCTGTAAGAAATTCTGTGATATTTTTCATCTAGTTGATTGCTATATTTAACTACAAAAACGTTAGAATGCGTACTTTCTAAAACACCTTGATTGATTGTCGTGCGTCTTTTCCCCTTATTACACTTCACAACAACTTTGCTACCTATATAATCTTGCAACCCTTCTCTAACCCTTTTAATTGAATTTGAACTTATCATATACATAACCTCTTTCATGTTGGATTAGACATAAAGCAAAAAAAATCTAGCTTCTATTATAATAACACAAATTCCTAAAACTGTAAATAGAAAATCAAAAAATTATATATATTTTAGTATAATTTTATAAAAAAGGTATCATTGAATATTCACACCCACAATAATCTTGCCTATATAAGTTATATTCTTTACTAATTTCTATCGACTTCTTATATCCATCATTTTTCTTAAAATCGGAATATAGCCATTTTACGTTATATTCTTTTTCTAATTCTACTCCTATTTCATTTATTTGGTTTGCATTTTTATACGGACTCACTGTAAGTGTTGTTCCAAAATAATCGTATTTTTCTAGTTTAGCAATCTCTGCTGTTTTTTTAAGTCTTAAATTAAAACACCTTTCACAACGTGCTCCCCCTTCTCTCTCTTTTTCATATCCCTGTGCAATTTGTTCAAACTTTTCTCTTTCATATTCTATATCCATCATATCAATACTTCTATTTTCTCTAATTTCTCCTATAAATCTTATTTGTTCATTCCTTCTTCTTTGATATTCTTCCTTAGGAAATATGTTAGGATTATAGTATAATATAGTTATACCAAAGTAATCTAGTAAGTATGTAACAACATATGTACTGCAAGGTGCACAGCAGCTATGTAAAAGCAACTTTGGATTCTTTTTTGTTGTATTTATTTCGTGTAAGGTTTCGTCTAAAACTTTTTGGTAATTTATTTTCATATATGATAGCACCTCTAATCCAACTTCAGTATACTCATAAACGCACTCTGTGGCAATTCTACTCTACCTACTTGCCTCATTCTCTTTTTACCTTCTTTTTGCTTTTCAAGTAGTTTTCGCTTTCTACTTATATCGCCCCCATAGCACTTTGCAAGGACATCTTTTCTCATTGCACTTATAGTTTCTCTTGCTATTACCTTTGAACCTATCGCTGCTTGAATAGGTATTTCAAACATTTGCTTATGTATTTCTTCTTTTAGCTTTTCTACCATTTTTCTACCACGTGCTTCTGCATTATCTTTATGTATTATACATGATAATGCATCTACTTTTTCCTTGTTTATAAGTATATCTACTTTTACAAGTCTTGATTCCCTATAGCTAGATAACTCATAGTCAAATGATGCATAACCTCGTGTTCTTGATTTTAGC
>MGOW01000019.1:14069-14883 GCA_001797255.1 Clostridiales bacterium GWE2_32_10 | reverse complement strand
TTTGGGGGTAAAATAAAAATGGCACTGGCTATAAAATAAATAAAAAAGGAGCCTCGGACTTTCCGAGAAGGCTCATAATCTTTTAAAAGAGGTGATTGCTATGTCAAAAGAAGATATTATTACAGACGTTAGTTCTTGGAAAAAAACAAGCGATAAAAGATTAGGTACAAATTCCGGTGTTTGGTTAAGACATCCTAAAACGCCAGATTCTTATATGTTTAAAGAACTTGATGACAAACAAGCTTTTATAGAATGCTTTGTTTCTGACTTAGGTACTCTTCTTAAAATACCAGTTGCTGAATATCGTCTTGCTACATATGATAATAAACATGGAGTAATTACTAAAAATTTTATACCAAATCATTTTAAATTTATAAATGGTGTAGAATTACTTAAAGATGAATATGGTTGGTTATATTCTAAAAACAGATTTAAAGCCAACAATATTAATTATAGTGTAGGGATTGAATTAGATAAGGTTCTCAACTCATTAAAAGAATATGACTTAGATTCTAGCTTCATAAAAATTTTATTTTTAAAGTGTTTGGTAGGAGATTTAGACATTAAAAATCTAGAAAATTGGGGAATTCTTAAGAACCGTAAGTCAGAACTGTGTAAAATAGCTCCTACATTTGATAATAGTATTAGCTTGGGATATGAACTTAATAGTTATGATATTCAAAATTTTCAAAACAATAACTCAGCTTATGCAAATTATTTAAATAGAGATACTGGTATCTTAATTAACAACAAATTTGCAAGTTTTTCAGGTATATTTGAGCATATTGCTCAGAGATACTATGCCGAAGCTGGA
>MGOW01000019.1:0-14047 GCA_001797255.1 Clostridiales bacterium GWE2_32_10 | reverse complement strand
ATACCAATGTTGATAATAATTACAAACACTTTGTATGTGAATATTTAATTGATAGATCTGCGGAAATGTCAAATATTATGTGTAATATACTTCCTTGTAAAGACAAACCTAAACAACCCTTAGTTGAAACACCAACATCTTCTAGTCAGGAAGATATAGACCATTGGAGAAGCATCGTAGGATTAGATTAATTTTGATTTATCTAGAAAATTAATCTAATCTTTTTTTGTTAAATTAAAATAACAATTTCCAGTTTAACTATAGACAAACAAAAAAGAGACAACCCAACCGGCTTATCCCTTAGCATTCCTTATCCTATTTATCGCCCTCTTCAACGACATCTCAGCCCTCAAGAAATCCGTATGCGTATCTTTTTTCGCATTAATCCTTTCTTCTGCCCTCTGCCTTGCTTTTTCTGCTCTACCTAAGTCAATGTCCTCTGGCCATTCTGCACTGTCAGTTAATATGCTGATCTCACTGTTTTTTATTTCCATAAAACCGCTGTCTATGGAAACGCGTTTTTCATCATTTCCGTTTTTTATTCTGATAATACCTATATCCAGTATAGTTACAAGCGGTAAATGTTTAGGTAATATCCCCATTTCCCCAGTAACACTGTTTACTATCACCATATCTGCGTCCCCATCATAAAAATCTTTATCTGGGGTAGATATCTGTAGCTTTAATCTTTTCTCACTCATATTATTACCATTCCTTTCGAATATTGAGATTTTTATACGGTTTTTATTTTATTTCGTATTTCTTCTACAGTCAACCCTGTTACCCTTGATATAAGCTCAATATCAAGCTTTTGATTAAGCATATTCTGAGCTGTTTCTAATTTTCCTTTCTCTATTCCATCTTTCATTCCTTCTTCTTTTCCTTCTCGCCTCGCGGTTTCTATATTATCTCTCAGCACTACTTGCTCTTCCATATATTTTTCATAGACTTGCATTTCTTCTACTGTCATTTTGAGTTCGTTCAGCTTCATTCTTGCTTTGTCTATATTTTTTGATTTGAAATCATCCTTTATTTCGCTGTTTTTTAGCATGTATATCCACTCGTCTATATCACTTTCTAGTTCACCTTTATATTTTGTTAAGTCAAGTATATAGTACTCTGGAAATTTGTTGTCTTTGTCATAAAAGCATTTTACTACTTCCCTTTCTCTCACTACAAAGTCTTGATATTTTTGTGGCTCTATTGTTGTATAGGCTTTGTATATGTAGTCTTTTCCTAGCATTATGTTAAAATATACTATGCTTATACTTATTACTTTTGCTATACCTTCATATTTCTGACCTTTTATTATACTTTCTGTTATAGCTTTGCTTGCCCCAAAAATAAGTCTCTCCATAAAGTCTGTTTCTGATGCGTTTTGTATTTCTATTATTATTTTGCGCTGTTTTGAATCTTGTACTAGAAGGTCTACTTTGTTAAGTCTATATTCTTCTCTTTCTTTATTACTTTCGCTTTCTAGAATATTTATAACACTAACCTCTTCTCTAAGAAGTGCCGACAAAAACCCCTCAAGTACATCAAAGTTAGCCTTATTTCTTAAAATATTCTTTATCGCCCAATCAAACCTTACCACTCTCACCGATTTATTATCCACTCGCATCACCTTTCTTGTCTACAACGTCTTTGCTTTTTCAAGTACTTCCTCTATTCTACCTACCATATAGAAAGCCTGCTCTGGTACGTCATCGTGCTTGCCTTCAAGTATTTCTTTGAAGCCCCTTACCGTCTCTTTTATAGGAACATATGCACCTTTTATAGATGTAAATTGCTCTGCAACGTGTAGCGGCTGAGATAGGAATTTTTCTATTTTTCTGGCTCTTTTTACTATAGTTTTATCATTTTCTGATAGCTCGTCCATACCTAGGATTGCTATTATGTCTTGTAGCTCTTTGTATCTTTGAAGTATTTGTTGTACTCCGCTTGCTACTTCGTAGTGTTCCTCCCCTATTATTTCTGGTTCTAGTATTCTTGAAGTTGAGTCAAGTGGGTCAACTGCTGGGTATATACCTTTTTCAACTAGTGCTCTTGATAAAACTGTTGTTGCATCAAGATGGGCAAAGGTTGTCGCAGGTGCTGGGTCTGTCAAGTCGTCAGCTGGCACGTAAACTGCTTGAACTGATGTTATTGAACCCGATTTTGTTGATGTTATTCTTTCTTGAAGCATCCCTACTTCATTACCTAGTGTAGGTTGGTAACCAACGGCACTTGGCATACGTCCAAGTAAAGCTGACACTTCAGAACCTGCTTGAACAAATCTAAATATATTGTCGATAAATAGCAACACGTCTTGTCTACTCTTGTCACGGAAATACTCCGCCATTGTAAGTCCTGTAAGTGCTATTCTCATTCTGGCTCCTGGTGGCTCATTCATTTGTCCGAAAACAAGAGTTGTTTTATCTATAACTCCTGAGTCCATCATTTCATGATAAAGGTCATTTCCTTCTCTCGTTCTTTCACCAACTCCAGCAAAAACTGAGAAGCCTCCATGTTCTGTTGCTATATTTCTAATAAGCTCTTGGATAAGAACCGTTTTACCAACTCCAGCACCACCAAATAGACCTATTTTACCACCCTTTTGATATGGGCAAATAAGGTCTACAACCTTTATTCCTGTTTCAAATATTTCTGTTTGTGTTGATTGCTCTGAGAATGCTGGTGCCTTTCTATGAATAGGCCAGTATTCGTCGGCTTTCACATCACCTTTGTTATCTATCGTATGTCCTGTTACGTCAAATAGTCTCCCGAGTGTAGATTTTCCTACAGGAACCTTTATCGCCTCTCCAGTATCTATCGCTTCCATACCTCTAACCATACCATCAGTAGACGTCATAGATATACATCTTACCACGTCATCCCCTATATGCTGAGCTACCTCTGCAACTACCACCTTACCATCCTTGTAAGGTATATTTATCGCATTATACAGCTTAGGAACGTTATCTGCCCCAAATTTTATATCCAGTACAGGCCCTATTATCTGAGTTATCTTACCCACATTCTGCTCCGCCATTTTATCTAACTCCTCCTTCTATTATTTTGTATACTATTCTAATTGAAACTGATTTATAAAATATATTTTATATTTATACAATATATCTACGTTATTACCAATTGTTTTATAACAAACACTAAGTGCTAAAATTACTATTATTGTAGAAATTACTACTTTCATTATTAACTCTTTTGCTAGACCTCTATTATTTTTTATTAATTCTAAAAAGTTACAAACAATATGCGTCAAATACCCTATACCAACAACTACTATATAATTGATATAATTAACTAAATTTCTAACTATCATTGAAAAATTATTTAGTAGTTCCTTTCCTTTGTTAATATCTTTATTTAAAAAGCTTATTATTATAATTAAGTATATTGCTATTCCAATAAGTAGGAGATATAAACTATATTTTATTATTTTCAAAGAGTACTCTCTCGGTTTCTTAGTGCTTAAAAGTGCACCCATGATCATATCCACCACTGATACCAATATTAGTAAATAATTTTTAGTTAATATAAAAATTATTAATCCTATTATAAAAATTATATATCTCAAATTTAACAATTTACTTATATTCATTATCATCATTCCTTCTAGTATCATGTCTATGTACCTTAATAAAAATGATTTAGTCCCCCTCTCTTTTAGAGAGGGGCTAGGGGTGAGTCCTACGCTAACGCATTCGCCCCACTCACAATCTCCGTAATCTCCTTAGTTATCGCAGCTTGGCGTGCTCTGTTGAATATCAATGTAAGGTCATCTATGATGTCACCTGCATTTTTTGTTGCGTTGTCCATTGATGTCATACGTGCAGCCTCTTCACAAACCGATGCTTCTATCATCGCACCGTATAATACGCTATTCATATATTTTGGAATAAGATAGTCTAGTACTACGTCATCTGAAGGCTCGAAGTTTAGCTCTTGCTTATACTTTTGTTCTGTCTTTTCAAAATTATCTACATTTACAGGAAGTAAATCAAATGTAACAACCTCTTGACTCATCATAGAATGAAAAACTGTGTATATTAGTTTCACTTCATCAAATTCACCATCTGCATATTTAGTTATAATATGCTCTCCTATACGCCTTGCGTCTTCATAAGCTGGCTGCTCTGATATACCTGAATGTGATTCTGATATTTGCATATTATTTCTTTGAAAGAATGCCTTACCTTTTCTTCCTAGAGCAAAATATGTTTCATCTATATTTTGATTTCTCACTTTCATAACTTCTTTAAGTACATTCTGATTATATCCTCCGCATAATCCCCTATCTGAAGTTATAACAATATAACCTATCTTCTTTACATGTGTTGATTCATTCAAGTATATACTGTTTAAATTTTGACTGTTTTCTGCTATAGAAGCAATCATGTGCTTCATCTTATCTACATAAAACTTATTCTTCTCAAATCTATCTCTTTCCTTTTGTAGCTTCACAGAAGACACAAGCTTCATAGCCTTTGTAATCTGCTGAGTACTTTTTATACTCTTTATCCTACCTTTTATATCTCTAATCGAAGCCAATACTAAACACCTCCGTGTTTGTTACTTAAAATTTTTCTTTATTTCTTCTATCGCTTTATCTATTTTCACCTTTAATTCATCGCTTATATTTTTAGTTCTCTTTATTTCCATTATTATATCTGGATGTTTCATATCCATCTCGTTAAAGAACTTTTCTTCGAATTCTAGTACCTTTTCAATAGGTATATCCACCAAATGTTTATTTACAGCTACATAAAGTATTAATACTTGATGCTCTATACTCACTGGTGCATATTGCTTTTGTTTTAATATCTCAACAACTCGCTTACCTTGCTCTAGTCTTTCTTTTGTAGATTTATCAAGGTCAGAACCGAACTGTGCAAATGCTTCTAACTCTCTGTATTGTGCTAGTTCAACCCGAATTGAACCTGCAACCTTTTTCATAGCCTTTATTTGTGCAGCTCCACCAACACGTGATACTGAAAGCCCTGCATTTATTGCTGGACGAATACCTGCATTAAATAGTTGGGTTTCAAGATATATTTGCCCGTCTGTTATAGATATAACATTTGTAGGTATATATGCCGAAATGTCCCCTGCTTGTGTTTCTATTATTGGCAATGCTGTTATAGAACCTCCGCCAAGCTCATCTGAAAGTCGTGCTGCTCTTTCAAGTAGTCTTGAATGAAGATAGAATACATCCCCTGGATATGCCTCACGTCCTGGAGGTCTTTTAAGTAATAGAGACATCGCACGATATGCAACCGCATGCTTAGAAAGATCGTCATATATTATGAGAACGTCCTTCCCTTGCTCCATCCATTCCTCACCCATCGCAACCCCTGAATATGGTGCCATGTATTGAAGAGGTGCAGGATCACTTGCATTTGCTGCAACTATAACTGTATAATCCATTGCCCCAGCTTCTTCGAGAGTCTTCATTATTTTAGCAACATTTGAAGCCTTTTGCCCAATTGCTACATATATACATATAACATCCTGTCCCTTTTGGTTGATGATTGTATCTATCGCTATTGCTGATTTACCAGTTTGTCTATCCCCTATTATAAGCTCTCTTTGACCTCTACCTATAGGTATCATAACGTCAATAGATTTTATCCCTGTTTGTAGTGGAGTGTCAACACCTTTTCTTTGTATAACCCCTGGTGCTATACGTTCCATAGGTCTATATTTGTCAGAAATCACCTGCCTTTTTCCATCTATTGCTTGTCCTAGCGGGTTAACTACTCTACCTATAAATACATCACCTACTGGTACCTCAACAACCTTGCCTGTTGATTTTACTATGTCGCCTTCCTTTATATTAACATCGTCTCCAAGTAGGATTACCCCTATATTATCTTCCTCTAGGTTAAGTACCATTCCATAAACACCATTCGGAAACTCAAGTAATTCACTTGCCATAGCTTTTTCTAAACCATGAACACGTGCTATACCATCCCCTACCTGCAAAACAGTTCCTACTTCCGTTGTTTCCAGCTTGTTTACATATTTCTCTATTTGTTCCTTAATAACATTCGTTATTTCCTCTGGTCTTATATTCACTCTTTCACACCCCTTTATTTAAAATCACAATGCTTTTCTTAAATTCTCAAGTTTAGCTTTTACAGTTCTGTCGAACACAGTATTGCCTACCTGTATTTTCAGTCCACCTATTATTTTTTTATCGATAATCGTCTTTATTTCTATTTCTTTATTTACTGCTTGTTTTAGTTTGTCTTTTATTTTATTTACATGTTCATCTTGCAAAACTATAGCTGATGTAATTGTAGCTGTAACAATGTTTTTATTTTTCTTCACAATGCTTACATACTCATCAAAAATTTTAATCAAAATATTTTCCCTATTTTTATTAATAACAAGTGTAATTATTCCCATAATCTCTTCACTTATTTTTTTATCGAAAATATTTTTTACCATATTTATTTTTGATTCTTCATTTATTTTAGGATGACATAGTATTTTCATAAAATCCTTCTGCTCATCCAATATTTTTTTTATTGCATTTAATTCATCCGCTATTAAATCTATTTTATTATTACTAGTAGCTACTTTATATAGCGCTTCTGCATATCTTATATGTACTACGCCAACCATTTAACATCACCTATTTCCTGTATAGATTCTTCCATCAATTGTTTTTGTTTGTTTTCATCTATTGAAATTTCAATTATTTTCTTTGTCATTAAAGCAGACACATTTATAATTTCATTTCTTACATTATCTTTTGCTTGCTCACGGAATAGTTCTAAATCCGTTTGAAGTCTTTTTCTCATATCTTGTGCTTCATCTTTCGCTCGCTTTATTATTGTAGTTTCTGTTTCAATAGCTTTTTTACGTGCTTCTGATAATATAACATCGGCCTCTTTCTTTATGCCATTTAATCTTTCTTCATATTCTTCTTTTATTTTTAACGCTTCAGCCTTTAATTTATTAGCCTCATTTATTTGAGAATTAATACTATTTGTTCTATTCTCCATAAATTTAGAAACTGGATTGTATAGCTGCTTTGTCATTATCCAAAATAATACTAATGTATTAAATAAAATAAGTGCTATTTCCTGTAATAAATGTATATCTAATGCCAATATTTTACCCAATTTTACACCCCCAAAATTCAAAGTTTAAAGTACACAGTTAAATAACTGTCATTGCGAGCGTATTTTTGTGAAGCAATAGAGATTGCTTCGTTCCTCGCAATGACACTCATAAAAAATTATTATTTTATCATTGCAGTTAAGAATGCTTGGTACATACCTACGAATGGGTTTACAAATATTAATAGTATAGCTATAAGTAATGCATAAACCCCTGTTGTTTCTGTGATAGCTTGTCCTACTATCATTGTTGTCATTATTTTACCAGATGCCTCTGGTTGTCTTCCAACAGCTTCTGCTGCTTTAGCCGCAGCCATTCCTTGTCCAAGTCCTGCTCCTACTCCACCTATCATGGCGAGCCCTGCCCCTATTGCTGAAAGCCCTAGTATAAAAGATGCTCCATCGATTTGTCCTGCTACTTGTGTTAATTCATTCATTAATAATTCCCCCTTGAAATTTAATTTTTAATATAATTTTTCTAAAAATATATATAATATTTACAATATTATCAAATTATCACATTACTCTGCTAAAAACTCTTTTTCTTTATGTTCTTCATGATCCTCTTCTTCCATTTCTCTAGCTACAAAAGTCATACTTAAAACTACAAATATAAACGACTGAAGCACTCCTATAAAAATGTCAAAGAATATATGTAATGGTATAAGCACTACTGCCTGAGATACTCCTATAACAATACCTATTAGCCAACCTAATGGTACAAATAAAACTAAATTTATAAGCCATGTAGTTAGAGAATAACATAGTGATAAAATTATAGCCCCTCCTAATATATTACCAAAAAGACGGAAGGCAAGTGAAATACCTGGTGTCACTTTTTCAATTATATTTATTGGAAGTAAGAATGCATATGGTTTAAAAAAATGTGATAAATATCCTTTAAACCCTTTTGCATAAATCGCAAATCCATGCATCATAGTTAATGTAGTTAGGGACAATGCAAATGTGGTTGCAACATCCGCAGTTGGATTTCTTAATGCAAAAAGTCCAGCCCAATTACTCGCAAGTATGAACAAAAACATTGCCATGTAAAAACCTGCAAACTTTTTATTCTTTTCTCCCATAATTGACTTTGTAAAATCTGTAAATCCTGATACTAATAGCTCAATAAAGTTTTGTATACCCTTAGGAACTTGATTAAATTTGTTCACACTTATCCTAATAATAACACTAAGAATAATCATAATCCCCATCAATATCCACATATTATTAATAGTTTCAGTAATCCCGAAGTCCATACCGAAAATATTGATATGATATAACGTTTCATTTTTGAAACCTGCAACTGCACTTTCTTCATTAATTATACTGTAATCTGTACCAGCAAAATTAAACTTATATAAAGTTTCTGCTTCTTTCACTCTTTCTCCTCCTCTTTATTTATTATAACATCTTCTGCCAAACAATTATCATCTACCTGTATCCGTTTATTAAAGATTTCCAAGTACAATGCAATCTTCATAGTCAAAATACCTAAAACTGCACCTACAAACATCGTTTTAGAATACATTAAAGCCGAAATTAATAATATTCCCATGATTATGAAACGTATTATATAATTCGAAAAGGTAAATATCCCTGCTTTAACAGAATTCATGCAAACACTTTTAGTTACAACTTTTATAATTAATTTATAAGATAATATAGAATAAAGCACTCCACCAGTTAAGCCTTTTATATAATTTAGCTTATCTTCTATAAAAAAAGTAGGTATCACTAGTATCAATGTAATCTTAATCATATTTAACTGTACTCTTTTATTTACGTCCAACACATGCTCCCCTTCTTTATAATTATTTTATAAATTTTTTTAAAAGCTTATATGCGCTTTTAAATGCAGCTATTACTCCAAATATTATAAAAAGTACTATTAATAATTTGTTGTGAAATATACTATCTAGGAATATTCCCATTAAAAGCCCTACTACTATAGAAACTACTACTGTAAATCCAAGCTGCGAGCATATAATAAGTGTTTTTAAAATTTCACTATCAAACTTCATTTAAACACTCCTCTCAAATTATACATAACTTTCTAAGATTTTTCAATACATTTTTTAAAATTTTTTAAATTTTTTAATATTTTTTATGAACTTTATTTAAAATTTTAAATTTGGAACTGCATTAAGTGTTAATTCGTCAAACTCATTTTTGATATATTTATTATATCCTGCGGCAGCTATCATCGCAGCATTATCTGTGCAAAGATGTATTTTAGGGTAGTTAAGTGTAAATGATTTCTCATCACATGCCTTCTTTAGCATCTCACGTATCTTTGTATTCGCAGCAACTCCACCCGCTATTGCAATTTTATTAATGTTTAGCTTCTCGGCTGCTTTTATCGTTTTTACCGTTACTACCTCTACTATTGCCTGTTGAAAACTCGCTGCCACATCTGGTACACTAATATCTATATTCTTCATCTTGCAAGTATTTATATAATTAATCACCGCTGATTTTATACCACTAAAGCTAAAATCAAAGCTATCGTCTTCTAAATATGTACGTGGAAAATTTATCGCTGCTTCGTTACCTTCCTTTGCCACCTTATCAATAAGAGGTCCTCCGGGGTATCCTAGCCCAAGTACTCTCGCCACCTTATCATACGCTTCGCCTATCGCATCATCACGAGTGGCACCCAGTACTTCATACTCTCCATAACTTTTTACATAAACAAGATTAGAATGTCCCCCCGATACTACAAGACACATAAACGGTGGCTCATAATTTTTATCCTCAATATAGTTTGCACTTATATGCCCATCTATATGATTTACACCTATTAAAGGCTTGTCCATAATATATGCTATAGCCTTTGCAGCAGATACGCCAACAAGCAAAGCCCCCACAAGTCCTGGCCCATACGTGACCGCAACCGCATCTATATCCACAAGGCTAATATTCGCCTCACTCAAAGCTTGATATATGACCGAATTTATCTTTTCTACATGCTTTCTAGATGCTATCTCTGGAACAACACCGCCATATTCTTTATGTATATCTATCTGCGAATAAATCACATTAGACAAAACCTCTCTCCCGTTTTTTACTACTGCAGCTGATGTTTCATCACACGACGTTTCTATGCCGAGAATTATTATATCACTTTTCATGTAAACTCCTCCCATCAACTCACCCAATCATGATTAAGTTAAAGTCTATTCTTCCTTGCATAGTGGAATAAATACTGTTGTGCATATGATGCATATTCTCCAAAATACTCTAGTGCAAACTTAGATATCTCATCCACTTTAACATCCTTTTTTATATATAAACTCACCATTATTTTCTTAATCCACGTATCAGTAGGAAAAACCTCATATCTATGCATTCCAAAAAGCAGTATACAGTCTGCTACCTTATTTCCTACGCCTTTTATTTTTAGCAGCTCTACCTTTGCCTCGTGAGTAGGCATATCAAAAAGTCTTTTAAGTTCTACTTGTCCACTTACTACTTTTGTACAAGCATCCACTATGTACTTATCTCTAAATCCTATTTTTAGTCTCCTTAATTCCTCTACTGTAGCTTTTACAAGTAATTTTGGTGACGGAAAACTATAGTATTTCACATCACCATCCTCACCTATAACCTCGCCATATTTTTCTGATATAGCTTTGACACCTTGTTGTATTCTTTTTATGTTGTTATTTTGCGATAAAATAAAGGTTATAATCATCTCCCATAAATCCTGCTTTATTATCCTGACTCCAGCTGCATAGCTTATTGCCTCTCTTATAACCTCATCCTTATCTGCTAGAATGCTTTTTATTTTTGCATAGTCATCATCCAAAGAAAAGTATTTCCGCCAAATACTTTGGTATTCGTAAAGTGTTGTACTATATAAAATTATTGTATCATTCTCTTGCTTTACCTTTAAAACCTTTTTATATGCTACTATTATATATTCTTTTTCACCAATTCTCTCATACCTAAAACACTGCCCGCTATCTAGTATTTCATCTATGTCGAAGTGAGTTAGGTTTGTAATTACTATGTTGTTGCTTTCTTGTCTATAGTTCATTTGTTTTCACCAATCACAAACCCAACCTTCTTCTTCACCTTCGCCAACGTCCTATTCGCTATCTCACTTGCCCTCTCTGCATTTTGCTTCAATATCCTATCCAAATAATCCTTGTCATTATCAAGTTCCCTAAATCTATCCTGTATAGGTTTAAGCGTATGTATCACAGCATCAGCTACTTCCTGCTTAAACTCCCCGTACCCGCAGTTTTTAAATCTATTTTCTGCTTGAGTCACAGTTGTATTAGTGCATGACATGTATATATCAAGCAGGTTTTTTATTCCTGGTTTTTCTTTGGTGTATCTTACCTCGGTATCTGAATCTGTCACCGCTCTTTTTAGTTTACGTTCGATTTTAGCTGGATCATCTAATAAGGTTATATAGCTATTCTCATCATCATCGCTTTTCGACATCTTTTTCGTTGGGTCTTGCAAACTCATTATTCTAGCACCAAATTTTGGCATGTAAGCCTCTGGTATGGTAAATATTTCGCTATATAGATTGTTGAACCTTTCTGCTATATCTCTTGTTATCTCAACATGCTGCTTTTGATCTTCCCCTATTGGTACTAGGTCTGTTTGATATAGCAGTATATCCGCCGCCATAAGTACAGGGTAGTCAAATAAGCCTACTGTGGTATTTATATTTTGCTTGGTCGATTTTTCTTTAAACTGGGTCATTCTGTTCATCTCACCCATATATGTATAACAGTTTAGTATCCAACCTAATTCAGCATGGGCTGGCACTTGTGACTGAATAAACATAATATTCTTTTCAGGGTCAAGTCCCGATGCAATATATAGCTTAAGAACTTCCCTTGACTTTTTTCTTAGTGTCGCTGGCTCTTGCTTTACAGTAATCGCATGCATATCTACAACACAAAACAAAGATTGGTAGTCATTTTGTAATTCTACCCAGTTTTTAATTGCTCCTATATAATTCCCAATCGTAAGATTTCCCGAAGGTTGTATACCACTAAATATTATTTTTTTATCGTTTATCATACCTCTTTTCCTCCAATCAAATTATTAGCCACTATTCTTTTTGCATTTTCTAACTCCTCTTGTGTATTTATCCCTAGCACTTCAGTATAATCTTCTAATACACAGCCTCCTACACCAAGCCCTTTATCGTTTATAATCTTTATAGTATCCGTTAAATAATATTCTTTCTGATTATTATTGTTTTCTATAAGCTTTAGAGCATCCTTTAGAGCTTTTCCCTGAAAGCAGTATATCCCCGAGTTGATTTCTTTTATCGCTAGTTGTTGTTCTGTAGCGTCTTTCTTCTCTACTATACCAATAATCTGGTGTTCAGCATCTCTTAATATTCGTCCATAAGCTTTTGGATCATCTATTTTAGCTGTAAGAATAGTAACAGCATTCCAAGTTTCGTCGTTAATTTCTTTAATGCAATCTATCGTTGTTGCTGTTATTAACGGGGTATCCCCAGTTAAGACTATAACATCATCAGTATCTTCTATATATTGTTCTGCCTGCATAACTGCATGCCCAGTACCAAGAGTTTCTTTCTGTTCTATGAATGTAACATTACCCTTCACTGATTTCACAACCTCTCCGTTTATATCACCTACAATTACAAAAATTTTACTAACTTCACTTTTACTAACCGCATCTACAACATATTGAACCAATGTTTTATCATTTATCGTATGTAGTACCTTTGGTAAATCGGACTTCATCCTACTTCCTTTACCAGCTGCGAGTATTATTGCTTTAAACATAAATCATACCCCCTATATAATCATCTGTCATATATTTTACCACATTATATATACCTTTTGCAATAGAAAAATTAAAAAACTCCCAAAAAAGGGAGTCTTTGATATTCAATCATTTACTTTAAAAATTTGTTGTTGTATCAGACATTTGTGCTGCTGCCTTTTGATACTCTGCAATTATTGCTTCTTGCATTTTATCTCTTGCTTGTGAATTTATCGGATGTGCGATATCCTTGAACTCTTCATTAACAGTTCTTCTACTTGGCATCGCAATAAACATCCCTTTCTCTCCTTCAATAACCTTTATATCATGAATTACAAACTCATTATCAAAAGTTACTGATACAATTGCTTTCATTTTTGTTTCATTAGTGATCTTTCTCACCCTTACATCTGTGATTTTCATAATTATCCTCGCCTCTCCTTTTGAAAAATTATCTGTCGTGTGTGACATCTACAAAACTATCATAACATATAAATTTCAAAAAATCAATATATTTTTTAACATTTTTTTAAATTTTTGTAAAAAATAATGATTTTTGTCGAATTAAACCACTGTTCCCTTTCTAAGTACAATCGGTTTTTCCTTTGTTCCCACTATCTTTTGATTATCTGATATTACAACCTGTTTGTCGATTATCACATTTTCTATATAACAATTATTACCGATATATGAATCATTCATTATTATAGAATCTTTTACGGTAGCTCCTACTCCTATGCAAACTCTATTAAACAGCACCGAGTTTTTAACCTCGCCTTCGATTATTGAACCACCACTTATCAGGCAGTTTTTAACTTTTGCACCTGGATTATATTTTGCAGGTGGCTCATCTTTTATCCTTGTAGCAATATATGGATAATCTATAAGCATTTGTTTTCTAATGTCATATTCTAAGAAATCCATGTTTGCATCATAATATCTTTTCACTGTACCTATATTTGACCAATAACCATCAAATAAGTATGAATATATTTTCAATTTTTTTCTATATTTGTTTATAATATCTGTAACAAAATCATATCTTCCTTCTGCTACAACCTGTTCAAGTATTTCTATTAAAAGGGTTCTTTTTACAATATATACTCCTAGCGACGCTATATCACTTTCTGGTTCAAGTGGTTTTTCTTCAA
>MGOW01000018.1 GCA_001797255.1 Clostridiales bacterium GWE2_32_10 | reverse complement strand
AGCTGGTAAGTGTGAAATTTATAGTTATATCCAAAGACAGAGTTGAAAAAATCGAGGAGTGGGCTAGAAAGGTTATAGAGACTTGTTTTGAGACTAGAAGGATTGATGATTTTGAAGTGTATACCTTTATTGACGAAGAACGAAAAATAGGAAACTCGGAGCTAGTTCAAAAAATGTGGAAGATCAAAAAAATAAAAAATAACTTTTTAAATGAAGTCCTTGAGTCAAAAGATTTTCCTGTAGATGAGCTAAAAGAGATGGTTGCTGATGAGTATGAAACAGGAGATTTCATGTCTTATTTTGAATTTGTATTAGCAGAGTTACTATATAAATATTTGTATCACAAAGAAGAGTTAATAATGCATATAACGAAGGAAGATGAACTGTATGAAGATGAGGACGACGAAGAAGAAGAAGATGATGAGTATGAGGATGAAGATGAATAAAAGGCTTATATGAGATTGTTATACCAACAATATAAAAGCACGAAAGGAGTGTGAGCGTAAATATGAAAGAATTTAATATAGAAGGTGCATGTATAAAAGAAGAGCATTATATGGTAGATATATTAGAAAAAATAGAAGACATAACCAGATTAATAGAAAAAGGCAAGTATTTTACAATAAACAAAAGTAGACAATTTGGCAAAACAACGACCTTAGCAAAGCTAGCAAAATCCTTAGAAGATAAATACATAGTACTAAAAGCGAGCTTTGAAGGTACGGGAGAGAGCTTATTTGAAAATGAAGAGACGTTTTGTAGTAATATATTTCAGACAATAGCAGAGAACTATAAATTTACAGATATTGAGTTATACAATAAAATATTAAAATATGGTACAAAAACAAAAAACTATAATCAGCTTAATGATAATATAACATGGATATGCATGGAGCAAAACAAAGAAATAGTGCTTTTAATAGACGAAATAGACCAAGCAAGTAACAATGTAGTATTTTTAAAATTCTTAGGAGTGCTCCGAAAAAAATATTTAATAAGAGATGAAGTAAAAACATTTAAATCTGTAATACTAGCAGGGGTTCACGACATAAAAAGTTTAAAGCTACTAATAAAAGAACAAAAAGTAATAACAGCAGACGAAGCAAAGGAAATCTCATCAGATAGATACAATAGCCCATGGAATATAGCAGCAGACTTTAAAGTAGACATGACATTTAATAAAGAAGAAATATCAACAATGCTAAATGAATATGAAAAAGATCATAATAGAGGAATGGATATAGAAAAAATATCAAAAGCAATATATAAATATACAAATGGATACCCATTTTTGGTAAGTAAAATGTGCAAAGTAATAGATGAAGATCTAGATAAAAACTGGACAATAGAAGTAATAGAGGAGGCAGTAAAAATAATACTAGAGGAGCAAAACACACTATTTGAGTCGCTAATAAAAAATTTAGAAAATGATAAGGATTTATATAGGGTAATAGAAAAGATAATATTAGACGGTGAGCCAATAGAATTTAACCTAGATGTATCATATATAAACAAAGCAGTAATGTACGGAATACTAACAAAAGGGGAAAACAAAAGAGCGGAAGTAAATAACAAAATATTTGAACTAAGAATATATAACTATATGATAGTAAAAAGAATAATAGAATCAAAAATAAGCCTAAACTACGAAAGCAGAAGTCAATTTATACAAGAAAACGGAGATTTAGACATAATAAAGATTCTAGACAAATTCCAAGAGCTAATGAAAGAAGAATACAGAGAGGAAACAGAAAAATTCAAAGAAAGAGATGGAAGGCTAATCTTTCTGGCATTCATAAAACCGATAATAAATGGAACCGGGTTCTACTACGTAGAAGCAGAGACAAGAACAAACAAAAGATTTGATATAGTGATAACCTATAACAAAAAAGAATACATAATAGAACTGAAAAAATACTACGACAAACCCCGAGAAGAAAAAGGTTATAAGCAGTTAGCTGAATATTTAGAAATAAAAAACATGGAAGAAGGCTATATGGTAGTATTTGACTTTAGAAAAAATAAGGAATATACGAATGAATGGATAGAAGTAGAGGAGAAAAAAATATATGAGGTAGTGGTTTGAGTGTATGGGATTTTTGTAAAGGTGAAAGGACAAGGAGGGTTTTAAGTGCAGGGTAAATTAGATAATAATAAAGGTTATAATATAGATGTAATAATATAATAAAAAGGGGATATGTAAAATGAAATTTTTTATAGGATCGGATAGAAAAAATATAGAAAATGTTGATTATGTAGCAAGAATACTAAAAGAGAATGGGTGGGAGCATACGTATGATTGGACAATTAATATCAAAGATTATAATATAAAGTTGGATTCTAAAGAAAAACAAAAGAAAGTAGCAATGTCAGCATATGAAGGTATCAAAAATGCAGATGTTGTTATACTATTGTTTCCAGGTGGAAAGGGTACTCATGTTGAATTAGGAATATCAATAGCATTAAACAAGAATATTGAAGTTTGGACAAGTGATGAAAGTATATACGAATTTAATCAAAATACATCTTCGTTTTATTGGACTGATTATGTTAAACATAATAGAGTAAATATAGAAAAATTCGTGTCAAAACTCTTAAATAATTATTAATGATTAAGAGGGACTTGCATATATTATATAAAACAAAAAATCGGGGGTAAGGGTTATGGTAAATATATTTACTGAAATAATTAATAAGTCTACATATATTGATAAGGTAGAGTATAGAAAATTATTTAAAGAACACTGGGCTGATATGAAAAAATCATTTTATAAGTATGAAAATTTGCAAAATTATAAAGATGATAGTAAATTTTTAGAGATGTATATAAATAAAGATTTTAAAGGTATGCGTGAAATAATAACAAGCCTATATACATCAGAAAAAGAATTGGCAAAAGTTAGAGAAAATAAAAATATAAACTTAATAAGAGTGCATGGGATAAAATATCCTTTGTCAGAATACATAAAGCTAGAGGCTTTGATATATAAAATACCACATAAATTCGGACAGAAAATATACTTTTTTGACAAAGACAGAGAATTCTCAAATAAATATATTATGGATTTTGTAATATTTGATGAAAAGATAATTTTTATACTTGACTTTTGTGATGAAAAGTTACAAGGTGTTTGGCAATGTACCGAAGATATACCTCAAATAGAAAAATTGTGTGAATTATTTAGGCATTCCGAATCTAAGCTAAATGACTTTAGAGAGCTAGGGGTGGCTGATGAAGAAGTAAATAATGCAATTGAACATATATTGAATATAGGAAAGGATGTATATAATGAAAAATAAATCGGAAATACTTTTAATTAAAAATTTAGATAAGAGGTGGTATTAATGGCTAATAACTCAGTAAGAGTAGTAAGATTTGATTGGGCTATAAAAAATATACTTAGAAACAAGGCTAATTTTGATATACTAGAAGGGTTCCTATCCGCTCTTCTTAGAGAAAATGTAAGTGTAGTAAATATTATAGAAAGCGAAAGTAACAAAGAAAGAGAAGAATATAAATTTAACAAAGTAGACCTACTAGTACTAGATGCAAAGAAACGAAAAATAATAATAGAAATACAAAATGCATCAGAAACAGACTTTATGGATAGGCTTATTTGGGGAGCAAGTAAGGTTATAACAGAAAGCATAGAAAAAGGACAGAACTATAAGAACATAGTAAAAGTAATAAGTATAAGCATAGTATACTTCAATATAATGTCAGGAAGCGACTACATATATAAAGCCTATACAACAATAGAACCACAAAAATACCAAGAATTTATAGTAAGAGAAAGAGAAGCAGTAAGCTGGTACTACAACAAAGAAGATAAATTTCCAGAATACTATATATTAGATTTGACAAAATATAAAAATGAGTTAGAAAGTGATATAGATGAGTGGATATATATGCTAAAAAATAGTGAGATAAGAGATGACTTCAAATCCAAGAATATAAACAAAGCAAGAATAAAGCTAAACGAACTAAAAATGACAGTAGAAGAAATGCGAGTTTATGAAAAATATATGGAGGAGCAGGTAGTGCTAAGAGATAATATAGAAACAGCAAGACGTGAAGGGCTAGAGGCAGGGATTGCAGAAGGGATAGAAACCGGACTTGATAGAGGTCGTAAAGAAGGCATGAAAGAAGGCATGAAAAAAGGCATGAAAGAAGGCATGAAAGAAGGCATGAATAAATTAGCAAGAAATATGCTAAAGGGGAATTTTGATGTGCATGTTATTGCAGAAATGACAGGATTGAGTGTAGATGAGATAAATTTAATAGGGAGTATAGTTGTAAATGATGAATGAAATTTTTAACTGCGAAAGTTGAATACAATAACATAAAATAATAAAAAAGAGAGATAAAGCCAATGGAAATAATATTAAGCGAGATAAATAATCTAAAGGAATATAAGAAAATCAAAGAAAGCATAAAAAATAAAAAGTTTCCACTAGAAATAAGCGGTGTGCTAGGAGCCTCGAAAGCACATCTTATTTCTGCGTTGTTTAAAGAATGTGGCAAATCTTGTGTGATACTTACCAGTAATGAGCTTAATGCAAAGAAAATATATGAAGATATGAAAAATTTTGAGATTGAAAATATTAGAATATACCCTAGTAAGGATGTGTTTTTTTATAATGCAGAGGCATATAGCTTAGATATAATGGATAAACGGATAGAGGCAATGAATATGCTCATGCGAGATGAGCCTTGTGTGGTAATTATGTCTGCTGACGCTTTACTTGATAAGATTATAGTGAAGAATATGTTTAAAGAACATATAAAAGACATAGCAGTAGGTGATAAGCTTGAGTTTGAAAAGCTTATACTAGAGCTTGTTTACATGGGTTATGAGCGAGTAGAGAGCGTAGAAAATAAAGGTGAATTTGCTATTCGTGGTGGGATAGTCGATATATACCCAATAGCGGCAGCTAGTATGCTACGTATAGAGTTTTGGGACGATGAAGTTGACTCAATACGTGAAGTAAAACTAGATACACAAAGATCGCAAGAGAAACTAGATAAAATTAAAATAAATCCTGCAAAAGATATTTTATTTGGGAAGGATAGATTATATGTAGCGATAGAGAAGATAAAGGAAGAAAGAGATAGTAGTAAACATACTAAAGAAAAAAGTTATATAAATAACATGATAGAGTCTTTAGAAAATAATGTTAGATTAATCAACGCAGAGAGGCTTGTAAATTATTTGTATGATCAAAGTGAGCTAACAAATATTTTAGGCTACTTTTCGGATGCACCTTTAGTATTTGTAGATCAACCAATAAAAGTAAAGCAAAAATGTGAGATAGAATACAGTCAATTTATGGAGATTATGGAAGAAAAGCTGACTAAAGGTATGATATTACCATCACAGATTGAGATAAGATATAGCTATGATGATATACGTAAAGCTTTAGCTATGCAAAATACTATAAATATGAGTGTACTTTACGATAATATTGTATATGAGAATGAATCAGAGGTTATAAATGTAAAAGTAAAAGCTATAGATACCTTCACTAAAAACTTTAAGCTTCTAGAGGATAATTTGAAATTTTATAGAGAAAATCAATATAAAATATTATTGTATACTAGAAATATAACCAGTATGAATAATCTGAAAGAGGAATTATCAAAACAAGGGTTCAGTGTGAAAGTTTTATCAGAGGAAGATAGAAAACTACAGAGCAATGTTATTTATATTGCAAAGGGAACATTAAATACTGGATTTGAATATTCAGATATTAAGATGGTTGTAATTTCTGAAAAAGATATTTTTGCTGAGATAAGTAAACGAAAATTTAAAGGAAGAAAGATAAAAGGCAAAAAAATAGAAAGCTTTACTGACCTAAAGCTCGGAGATTATGTTGTTCATGACCAACACGGGATAGGTATGTACAAAGGTATAGAAAAAATCACAGTAGAGAACACGGCAAAAGACTATATAAAAATTGAATACAGAGACGGCGGACTACTTTACATAGGCATAAGTCAGATGGATTATATACAGAAGTTTATAGGTACTGAGGGGAAAGTCCCGAAAATCAATAAGCTAGATACCGCAGAGTGGAAAAATGCAAAGCAAAAGGTCAAAAAATCAGTTGCCGATTTGGCTGAGAAGCTTGTGAAGTTATATGCAGAAAGGCAAAAAGTTGTGGGGTACGCGTTTAGTCAAGACAATGATTGGCAAGCAAATTTTGAAGATGAATTCCCTTATGTAGAAACTGATGACCAGCTAGTGGCAGTTGAGGAAATAAAAAAGGATATGGAAAGCACAAAGGTTATGGACAGACTGCTTTGTGGAGATGTAGGCTATGGTAAGACTGAGGTTGCTATTCGTGCAATTTTTAAAGCTATTCAAGATGGAAAGCAGGTTGCAGTGCTTGGACCTACTACTATACTTGTGGAGCAACATTTTAAAACATTCACAGAACGAATGAAGGATTACCCTATAAAAATAGAACACCTATCTAGATTTAGAAGTCCAAAGGAACAAAAAGAATCTATAAAAAGAATGGAAAATGGACTGTCTGATATACTTATCGGTACTCACAGAATATTATCAAAGGATATAAAATTTAAGAACCTAGGACTAATAATAATAGATGAAGAGCAAAGATTTGGAGTGCTCCAAAAAGAAAAACTAAAAAACATCCAAAAAAATGTAGATGTACTAAGCCTTTCAGCCACACCGATACCTAGGACTTTACACATGAGCCTATCAGGAATAAGGGACATGAGTATACTAGAAGAGGCACCACGTGAAAGACAGCCAATCCAAACCTACGTAATCGAACATGACGATACCCTAGTGAAAAATGCGATATATAAGGAAGTAGGGCGTGGTGGGCAGGTGTACTATCTATATAACAGAGTAAATAATATAGATAAAGTAACCGAACAACTAATAGGTTTGTTACCTGAAATAAACATAGTACATGCACATGGACAAATGAATAAAAAAGAGCTAGAGAGCATAATGGAGGACTTTGTACTAGGCAAAATAGACGTGCTAGTAGCTACATCTATAATAGAAACCGGACTTGATATACCAAATGTAAACACGATAATTATTCATGATGCCGATAAAATGGGACTTGCACAGCTATACCAGCTACGTGGACGTGTTGGGCGGTCAAATAGGATTGCATATGCGTATTTAACATATAAAAAGGATAAGGTATTAAACGACAGTGCAGAAAAAAGGCTAAATGCAATAAAAGAATTTACAGAGCTAGGCTCAGGCTTTAAAATAGCAATGAGGGATCTTGAAATAAGAGGAGCAGGCAACCTACTAGGCTCTGAACAGCACGGACATATGGAAACTGTAGGGTATGATATGTACTGCAAAATACTAGACGAAGCAGTAAGGGAACTAAAGGGCGAGATTGTAGGGGAAAAACATGATATAACCATAGATATAAATGTAAATGCCTATATATCAGATGATCTTATACAAAATGAAATGCAAAAGATAGAAATATACAAAAAAATAGCAAGCATTAAAAATAAGCAAGATATGTATGAAGTAGAGGAAGAAATAGAAGACAGATACGGCAATATCCCCCCTGCTACGTATAATCTACTCTACATAGCTTTAATGAAATCACATGCTACAAACATAGGGGTAAGGGGAATAATTCAAAAAGGTACGAGTATAATAATAGATTTTTACGAAAATGCGAGCTTTGACATGGGGAAGCTGATTGAGATGATAAAGGTGAGGAGTAAAAGCTTGAGCTATACTACTATAAAAAAGGCATACTTGACATATAAAGTAGATAAGGGGATGGATGATAAAGGGATAATATGGGATTTGATGGAGATTATGGAGGGGATTTTATAAAATTAAAAATGTTAATAAAATCTAGAACGTTTCATATGACGAGAGTTTTCACTAATACGTCATCCTCACGTCGCAAAAGACGCTCCTCAGGATGATAAGCAAATTATAAAAATCTGGGGTCAGGTCTGAAATATTCACTTATGTTTTGAATAAGTGAATATTTCAGACCTGACCCCAGATTTTGACCCCGCAAGAGTGGATGAAACTAAAACTACTCCGATAGTATTTGAAGATAAGGCAATAGAGTATAAAAATGCTGATATTATTGAATATGATAAAGAAATTAGAAGAGTAGTAGAGAAAAGTGGTATGGTATATATACGTATGTTTGATTTGCTTAATGATAGTGATTTATATGATGGATTGCATCCTAATAAAAGTGGACATGAGAAGATGTTTATAAGAGTTAGGGATAGAATTATAAAGATGATAAAAGTTTAAATGAGAAGGAATTAGAAGTGGTAAATAATGCAAAAAAGATTTAACAGGTTCAATAATCAATAGAACAAATATACTGATCTAGGTGAGGGATTTTGAAAAAATCTATTTGAAAGATATTGACAAATTATAAACGATAGAATATAATTTCTATATTGTAAAAAATAGTAACTATTCAAATCCCTCATAAGTCAATACTTTATATTGTCGTTGCGAGGAACGAAGCAATCTCTCTTTAAGCCTAATTTTACATAAGATTTAGAGAAATATAAAAACGAGATTGCTTCCCGAAAAGATGCTCAAGAGTGACATTATAAGGGTGTGGTTCTGAATAGTTATAAAAAATAAATATTATGGAGGATGAGAATATGAGTAGTGAAGTTGAGTTAGCTGATATATCAAGTTTTACAGATCCTGAATGTGCAGATCAAGGAATTTGTGTTGATCCTCATAAAGTAGTGTCAGCAGAAACAATGAGGAATGCAGTACAGCGAAATTTGCCATACATTGGAGATGAATTCAAAGAACCAGCATCTAAACAAGAACTATCAAGTAGAGAATTAGAATAATTAAAGATGAAAAAATATCATAAAAATAAAAGTATTTGCTACTTGCGAATGCTTTATTTTTTTGGTATAATAATTAAAATAAGGGAGATGAAAAAGAAAATAAACCTTCAAAATATATGAAAGGGGAATGTGTTATGGATATAAAGAAGTTTATAATCGAGGAAAATATAAAAAGTGAGAGGGATTTATTAGATAGAAATCTTTGGTTGAGAGAGGACTTTAGTAAAAACAGACTGATAAGGAGCGAGTAAAATGGCAAACGAAGTGGTTTTATATAAAACAGAAGACGGACAAATTAATTTTGAAGTGAAGATTGTAGATGAAACAGTATGGCTATCACAAAAGCAGATGGCGGAATTGTTTGAAATAAATATACCTGCAATATCTAAGCATATAAAAAATATTTACAGTACAAATGAATTAGTTCAAGATTTAACTATTTCCAAAATGGAAACAGTTCGAAAAGAGGGAAATAGAAATATTGTTCGATGGGTTGATTACTATAATCTTGATATGATAATTGCTATAGGATATAGAGTTAATTCTAAGACTGCAACAGAATTTCGTAAGTGGGCAACAAGTACATTAAAGCAACATATTATAGAGGGGTATACGATTAATGAAAAACGATTGAAGCAACGACTAGATAAGCTTGAAGAAATGGCGAGAATTATTGATATGATTTCTCGTACTTCAGAAGAAATAGCGATGACTGATGAGCAAGTGAGAGGATTACTGAAAGTAATTAACGAATATCGTTATAGTATGAGTTTGTTTGAGAAATATGATAATCATGAACTTGAGATTACAGAGGTAACGAAGGTAGATGCGAAGGTCATTACATATGAGCAAGCAAGAGTGGAAATTGATAGGTTGAAGAAACATAACAATTCAGAACTATTTGGGAATGAAAAGGATGATTCTTTCAAAAGTGCAATAAGTACTATATATCAAACATTTGGTGGAGAAGATTTATATCCAAGCATAGAGGAAAAGGCAGCTAATTTGCTGTATATGATTGTTAAGAATCATGTAGCTGAGAGCAAGTCAGAAGAGAAAGATACGATAATTAAGTTGGTTGTAAATTTGATTAATAAAAATAATTAGACAGGGAGTATGTGTCGTATTTTGATAGGGTATTGGCGAAGTTAGTGGAAGGGAAAGGAGAGGATTTTAATGTTAAGGTATGAAAAGCTAACAAAAGAAAATCTTGATTTAGCAACAGAAGTACAAAATAAAATTTTTCCTGATGAGAATGGAAAGAAAAATTTTATAGACAGTATAGGAGAACATATTTATAGAAAGGAACTAATATTTTGGATTGTATTTAAAGAAAAGAATCCTATAGGAATTATAGGATTGTATGCATATCATGAATATCCAGAGGATGGATGGATGGGCTGGTATGGAGTTCTACCAGAACAGACAGGCAAAGGATATGGTAGTGAAGTTTTTGATTTTTTTGAAAATTATGCAAAAGAAAATAGATATAAGAATATAAGGCTTTATACTGATGAATTAGATAATGAAATAGCTACAAAGCTTTATTACAAAAAAGGAATGATATCAGAAGTATATAAGAATAAAGATGATGTGTTTTATGAAGTAAGCAACACATTAATCTTTTCAAAAAGCCTGACAGATCAACCAGTAGAAAAGTGGAATAATAAATACTTGGGCTTGAATGAACAAGAGAAAAGACAAAAATATAAAGAATAAAACAGAGGGGACAAAAAAATGAAAAGAGAAAAGCAAAGAGTTGATAATAAAGAACTAGAAAAACAGTTAGGAATTATTAATGAACTAAAAGAATGTCTACAGGGCAAGGATTTGCACTACTACATAGAAACTTTCGGCTGCCAAATGAACGAAAAGGACTCCGAAAAGCTCGCAGGTGTCCTAAAAAAAATCGGTTATACCGAAACACAAAACATAAAGCAAGCGGATTTTATTTTGTATAATACCTGTTGCATAAGGGAAAATGCCGAGAGAAAGATATATGGTCGTGTAGGGAATTTGCGGAGGCTTAAGGAGAAAAAGCCGGATTTGATAGTGGCGGTGTGTGGGTGCATGATGCAGCAGGAACATGTACTTGAGAGGTTGCGGGGAAAATATCGCAAGGAAGTAGATATAATTTTTGGAACTTACAATATATATAAACTAGCTGAGCTGATTAGAACACGAATGGAAGTTGGACATCAAATAATCGATATTTGGAAGGAGCATAAGGAAATAGTTGAGGATTTGCCGAGTGAGAGGAAATATAAATATAAGGCAGCTGTAAACATAATGTATGGATGTAATAATTTTTGTACATATTGCATAGTGCCTTATGTAAGAGGAAGAGAGCGAAGCCGGGAGAGTGAAAGTATAATAAAGGAGATAAAAAATCTTGTAGCAGATGGAGTAAAGGAAATAATGCTACTTGGACAGAATGTTAATTCGTATGGCAAGGGGTTAGAGGATGGCATTACATTTGCCAAGCTTCTTAGGGAAATAAATGAGATAGAAGGATTAGAGCTAATACGCTATATGACTTCACACCCAAAGGATTTTAATGATGAGCTTATATATGCTATAAGAGACTGCGATAAAGTTTGTAATTATGTTCACTTACCTATACAAGCAGGGAGCAATAAAGTTTTATCGGCAATGAACCGAAAATACACCAAAGAACAGTATTTGAGTTTAGCTGAAAAAATTAAAAGAGAAATAAAAGATGTATCGATTACAACCGATATTATTGTAGGATTTCCTGGTGAAACAGATGAGGATTTTGAAGATACATTAGATGTTGTGCGAAAAGTTAGGTATGATGGGGCTTTTACTTTCATATACTCAAAAAGAACAGGAACAAAAGCAGCAAGCATGGAGGGGCAAGTTTCAGAAGAAAAGGTAACAGAGAGGTTTAATAAGCTTCTAGAAGAAACCGAAAAAATACAAGAAGAAGACAATGCAAAAAGAAAAGATATGGTTTATAAAGTATTGGTGGAGAATATAAGCAAAAATGATGAAAGACTGCTGACTGGACGGACTGAGCAAAATATATTGGTTCATTTTGAAGGTGATGCTAGCTTGATAGGGGAATTAGTTGAGGTAAAGATTGTGGAGACTAAGAGAAATTATTTAGTAGGTGAGTTCAAAAGGAGGATAAAGTTATGGAGTCAAAGAAAGTTGTAGTAATAGGTGGGGGAACAGGTCAATCTATATTTCTTCGAGGTCTAAAAAACTATACTGATGAGATAACTGCGGTTGTAACTGTAGCTGATAGTGGTGGAGGTTCGGGTGTTCTTAGAGAGGACTTGGGTATGTTGCCACCGGGGGACATACGAAACTGTTTGCTTGCACTTGCGAATACTGAGCCTGTTATGCAAGATGTAATGCAGTATAGATTTGAACATGGGAAACTAAGAGGACAATGCTTCGGAAATTTATTTATAGCTGCTATGCAGGGAGTCTCAAATAGCTTTGAAGAGGCAGTCGTAAAGATGTCAGAATTTCTCGCCGTAAAGGGAAAGGTAATGCCTGTAACACTTGAAGATGTGCAGCTTATAGCTGTTCTTGATAATGGAGTTATAGTGAAAGGTGAACACCAAATACCGCATGAATGTTTAAAACATAGATCGAGAATCGAAAAACTGAGATTTGATATACCAAATGTTAAACCATACCTCCCAGTACTAAAAGCTATTAGTGAGGCAGACATTATAGTGATTGGACCAGGAAGTGTTTATACAAGTATTCTTCCAAATCTATTAGTTGAAAATGTTGTAGATACACTGAAAAAAGCATCAGCAAAAAAGGTTTATATCTGTAATGTTATGAGTCAACCGGGTGAAACAAATGAATATACAGTTATGGATCATATAAATATAATAGAAGAACATATAGGGATAAATGTAATAGATACACTTATTGTAAACAACAGAACTCTTGATGATGAACAAGTACAAAAATATGAAAAAACAAATTCAGCACAAATTTTGCTAGATGATCAGCAGAGAAAGGAACTAGATAAAAGGGGTATAAAATATATAGAAAGTGATGTAATAGAAATATTTAAGGGTTACATACGTCATGACGCCGATAAACTGGCTAAAATGATTATTGGGTTGTAAATAAAGGAGCGATTTGATGGAGTATAATAGTAAAGATATAAAAAGGAATATGTTTATATTATATCTGACTTCCTTTTTGATAGGTCTTGAACTAGGGATAAGGGATTTTTCTACTACACTACAGATTTTGTTTGAAAAAGTAGGTGGGGATAAATTACTAATACTTACAAATCAATTTAGTTTTTATTCGTTTTTATTGTGTATATTTTTGATGGGTATAAATTTAAATAGAGCAAAGCTTAAAACAAAAATTGCATTTATGGAAAGTTTAACTTTTGTAGGATACTTGATGATAGCTATTTTGCTATACTTCGATAAGCTTACAGGCACAGCCCTGTTTTTGATATTTATAGGTAATACTATCATAAATAGATTACTTATAATTATGTGGGTAGAGTTTAAAATGAAGCTTGTCTCAAATGATGGATTTAAGAAGTTACTAGGTAATGCCATTTTCTTTCAAATGATTGCGATTATGGTAGGTATGAGTATATCATATTTAATAATAAGTAAACCATACCCACATAACTTTATACATTTATTTACTATAGTACCGATTATAGGCTTTAGCGTGTGTATGATGTACTTATTTTTAAAAGAGCCGAAGAATTCTGAGGTGGATGTACATACAGAAAAAATAAAATGGGAAGATATAAAAACTTGTTTAAAAGAAAAAAATTATATAAATATGATGCTCTCAAAAATAATGTTTAACATGTCATTTGGTATAGTAGTGCTATACGCTTTCTATGCTATAAGGCAAGGATATGCGGAAAATCAAATAGTTTTAATGGGGCTTGTATCGTATGTGTTTCAAGCTGTAGGTGGAGCGATATTTGGAAATGTTAAATTTTCAAATAAGACTACAATACTTTATGCAACATTTTTTACGATAGCTAGTATACTTTCAGTCTTTGAGCTTAATAATATGTATCTTGGCT
>MGOW01000017.1 GCA_001797255.1 Clostridiales bacterium GWE2_32_10 | reverse complement strand
AGGAATACTATTACATTTACGTTAACTAAATGACATTGATCTGCATACCTCTAACGCTAATCGTGTTTTACCAACACCAGACTTTCCTGATACCAAAAGAATACTATCCCCTTCAAGCTTACTTAGCATAGAGTTAACCTCGTTCTCCCTATGTAACAATTCCATGTTAATTGGTGCATTCATCCCATTCTTATCATAAAATTTAACAAATTCATCAATATTATAAATTTGTTCCGTATCTATCGGTATATTAAGAAATTCAGATGCAAGTGTGGGATATCTAATTAGTAAATCATTCGATACAGTTCCTATTCCTATTAAAGTTATTTTAATTCGTTCAACCATATTTTCTAATTGTTCTTTATGCTCTATATGAAAATTAGTTGATGTATAACAGCAAATTATTTCTTCAATCTTGGATAGTTCTATACCAACCCTATCTTCATCTAAACACGATCTAATATCTTTTTCTATTTTTTCATATGATATGATTTCTACAGTACCATACATAATTAAAATATATTTACCATTTTCCGTTTTTATATATGAATCTGGAATCCCTTTTGTTACTTTATTAGACCCCGTATGTGACCCTAATGGTTCAATATTTTTGTAATTGTATTTCTTTAAAAGATATGCATCCATAAACTTTTGATATTCTCCACCATCTAGTGTTAAAATTGCTCTTTGAATAGTATTCAATCTGTTCACTATACCACCTCTTAATCTCTTTTTACTCCGCATGTGGAAACCACACCAGATTTCATCTTTTGCCAAACTTATTAACGATTTTATAAGCTCTCTAATCCCTTATTTCTATGTAAATTTGATAACCACTTCAACTTTTGGTTATCATACCATATCTTAACAACCCACAAACCCAGCAAATCCGCCTATTTGCGGGTAAGCTTTACTACGCTCTCCACATGCATCGTTTCCCTTCCCCCCTCATCCTCATCTTCCTACCAACCCTCCCCGCCTGCAAGCAGAAAGCCTCAAGCTTCGCTTCGAGCAGCTGCGGGTACGGATTCCCATCCGACTCTATAGTCAAAAACGGTATCTTTTCATTCCCATCAAAGTCTATAGTTAGTCAAAAAACGACATTTTCACTTTGACATTTTCCTACATTTTCATTATATCATAAACAAAATACACACTACCCTAATTTTAAATGATGTTTATCCACCTTTAACTTATTTCCTTCTAGATCAACTTCAAAATATACACCATCAGGGATACCATCGTTATTTATATTTTCAGTTAATGATCCAATCACGTAATAAATTATATTATCTTCTATTAATTTTTTTGTCCAATGTTGATGCCCTGAAAAAACAGCAAGTAAATTTTTATCATTCTTTAAAATTTCTTTTAGCTCTATACGATTTCCAAGAAGTGCACAGTTTGGACCTCGCTCAAACCACCAATTTCCTTTCATCTCATCTTCAGCTACACCAAAGTGAGTAAATATAATACAGGGTAAATTATTTTGTTTCAAATCTTTTTTTAACCATTCTAAATCTTCATTTGAAATAAATTGTGTTTTTAATATGCCGCCTTCTGCTGTTCCTGCTTGAGTATTAACATGTAGTCCTAAAAATACTAAATGGTATCCATTACTATTTATAGAAAATGTGGAATGCTCATAACCCATAATTTGTTCTACTTCTTCTCTACATTGCATTGAACGTAAATCATGATTACCAGCCAAAGAATAAAATGGCTTTTTTATCTTTTTTAAAATATCCCAAATGAAATTTAAATTTATAATATCTTTATCATGGTCATTAAAATCTTCCACTAAATCCCCCAAATTAATAACCACATCTGGATGAATAGAATTATTAATTTCATCAATTAGTTTATTTAAGAGTGGTTCTGCATACTGCATCAATTTTCTATCTATTTTAGACCCATTATTAATAGGAGGTTCTGGTGCATAATGTATATCCGAAAAAATTACTAACTTGCATTTCTTTTCTATTTCCATTTTAAAATCCCCTTTCCTTCAGCAACTTTAAGTTATTTAGTCATTTCATATATCCAATCTAAATATCATTTTCATCATATATAATGTTTTCAGTAGTTTTCAAGGTCAGGCATCAATATCTTAATTTCTATTTTCTTAAAAAATGCTTTCCTCTAGTTCTTTATATATATTCATATCATCAGAAATAACTTTTGATAAATTCAATTTAAAGATTTCAGGATTTATACTAGTAGTAATTCCACATAAATTTCTAATTTTTCCTGTTTCATCCTTTAAGTTTTGATCAAACATATTTGTTGCAAAACGATCATACTCAATTTCATTAAACAGCAAGTTATTTATTTGACAATACTTTTTTAAAACTTCTTTATCGTATAAATAATTTTCAATTTCCCATCTATTTAACATTCTATGACTTGATGGATTATTTTCCAAATATGTTTGCCTATCTTTTTCTGTGTTAAATCTACCCGAAGAAACATCTCTATCTTTTAATACCAATATTTCCATGTCTAAGAATACTTTAGATAAAATTGCTATTGCAATTTCACTACGTTGATCTAATTCTGTGTTTCCACCACTCGAAACAAAAATTGTATCATAATATTTTTCTCCAAAAATATTGTTAAAAACCTTAGCATCAAACCCTTTTTCTTGACCATTAGCTGCTGGTTGATCCCTTCCCTCACAATATATAATTCTCTTAGGTCCAATTAGCTCTGTCAAATCATCAAGTGCAGTATTGAATATATCTTTCCATTTTGAACGGCTTTTTTTGATTGGATATAATGTGTACGATTCCGTGCCCCAATTGTTTTCTTGTTTAAACTCGATAATCTGACAGTCATCTTGTAACTCATCTTGCATTGCCCTTAAAAATCCAATACTATGTGTAGCTATCCAAATCTGGCAATTTTCATTAATCAACTTATTTATTTCAAGAATCATCTTTCTTTGAATTGAAGTATTAATATGTAATTCTGGCTCATCTATCAGAAAAACTGAATTTGTATATTCATCTTTCCTTAAATATAAATCTAACAATATATCTATTACTTCCTTCTCTCCTGAAGAAAGAACATTATATTCAAAATCAGTAGTATAATCTTTTTTTGTAAAATATATAGTCCCCTTTCCAGCTTCGATATCCCCGATACTCACAATTTCTAAATCCAAACAACTTTTAATAGAACTATTCAAATCCCCCATTATTTTGAGTTTAGCTTCGCTAGGTTTACAATCATTTTCATTCATATACTTATTAAATTTGATATTTAATCGCCTATAATTTTCTTCCATTTTATCATCCAAATCAATAGATGTAGTTGCACCATAATTGTTGAGTCTTATTTCAGATGTTGCTCGTGATTGATTAACTTTTAAATTACTATTGTATCTGTAAGGACTTCTAAAAGAAAAAATAGTATTTTCCTTTCCAAGTCTTACTTTTTCTTGTCTCATTGAATAAAAATTTCCTTCAGTAAATTCTATTTCTATATTATGATAGCTATAATTTGGCATACTACCCATCGAATGAAATTCAGAGCCTTTTGCGCCCTTATCCCCTAACTGACCGTGCACATTATTAAGAAAAAGCATCCCATCAAAAACACTGCTCTTTCCACAACCGTTTGGTCCAATTAAAGCAACTATTCTTTTAGGATCATCACCTAAGTCGATTGTTAAATCAAAAAATCTTTTATATCCGTTTTTTAAATGTAATTTCTTTATTTTCATATATGCCACTCTCCTATTATCTTTTTAGTCTCCACATCTAACACAATCAGAAACTATTTATCATATCGTATTTCACAATATTTTATTGTGATTTCTAATGTTTATAATATATATCTTTTTATACAAAACCCCATATTTACAGTGTTTAGCCGCATTTTGATAACCTCTTCAACTTTTGATTATCATTTGGTTATCCAATAGGCAATTTTAGCTCCGCATGTGGAAACAGTCTTATTTTACCAAAACCACGTATCCCTTTACCAGTAAACCTTCCGTCATTCCCATCTTTCTACTTTCTCACCACTGTCTCAACATGCATCGTATGCAGAAACTTCCTCTCTCTCATCCATCCCCCCTACTTCCTCATCTTCCTACCAACCCTCCCCGCGTGCAAGCAGAAAGCCTCAAGCTTCGCTTCGAGCAGCTGCGGGTACGGGTTCCCGTCCGATTCTATAGTCAAAAATGGTATCTTCTCATTCCCATCAAAGTTTATAAATTCCTCCCTTACATTCTCCCTTTTCTCTATCTTCTCAACCAAGCACATCTTCGCCTCCATGCTGTTCTCCGGTATAAGCAGTGATTCGGTATACCTTAGTGGCATGCATCCAAAAGGTCCTATATTTATGAATCCTACGTATTTAGAAACCGCATCTTTTAGTACAGAACCTATTACAAGTCCTGGTTCTCCTTTTAGTTCTTTTGGTAGGATGTGCTTTGAGTATTCTATTAGTTCGTCTATATTTACCATTTCACTTTCATACAAGCCTGATTTTGCTAGTATGTCTTTTATTTTCTTCTCTACTATTTTTTGAGTCATGTCCGATACTACAAATTCTAGCTTTCCGAGTATGGTGTGGTTGGGCTCTTGTAGTTTGTTTTTTATCATGTAGTTTAGGTAGTATATCCACTCTGCTACTGGGGTTATCTTGACTGCAAAACCTTTGTCTGTAAGCTTTTTGGCGATGTCTAGGTTTGATCCGCTGTCCCATCTTACGAAGAACTCTCCTGTCATGTTTATTTTTGGTATTTCTTCGTATGGTTTGTCGAGCTTTATCTTGGCAAGCTCGGTTGCTGTTTGTCTTAGTTGCTTGTATACTCCTCCTGGCTTTTTACCTTCCATTGCATCTATGATTTGATTTAGTTGTGTGTCAAATGTTTTGAATGCTTCTTCTTTGTTTTCTGCGGCTGCTGCGAGGACACTTTTTATTTCATCGAGTGCATCGCTTATCACTATAGACTCCCACGCTTTTATTATAAATTTGGGTCCTAGTCCTGCATATCGTTCTTCATTTGCTAGGGAAATGAGTGCTACATTTTTTAGCTTTTTATCTTTTATAAGCTTATTTATAAATATATGATATTGCCCTAGTCTACAGTAACCATTCGCTTTTGGTATTAGCATCATTAGCTTTTCATCTGTGTCTTTTCTATCTTTGAGATATTTTAGTAGTGACCCGACACAAACTATCATAGGCAAGCATTCCTTACATGTAGAAACACTTCGCCCAAGGGTAAATACTTCCCTGTCGGCTACTGGTAGCTCTTGTGTGTTTATGCCTACACTTCTGAATGCCGCACCTACCATTTTTGAAGGTATTACGCCCATTCCTGGGAATATAAGCTTTACACTTTTATCCTTTATGCTACATATATTTCCTGCTGAGTCTATATAGTCCGCTCCCTTATTAGTGAGCTCTACTTTCGCAGGGGTAAAGTCTGTATTTGGTGTTTCTTTTATGTCTTTTTGTGTCTGTATATAGTTTTTGATTACATCTATAAATGCCTCAACTCTAGTATCTATACCAGCATCCGCTGTGTGGCTGTCAAACTCTAGTGTGAGTGATGGTTTAGTGCCCATTATACTTCTGAAATATGTAACTAAGAATGAGTCTATTGCACATAGGAAGTTGGTTATGAACATGCCATACAGTTTAGGGTTTTTCTTGACGTATTTCGCTCCTCTGAGTATTTTGTGCCCTGCCTCCCAGTGCATGTAGTCCTTGTAGTCATCATCTAGCACTTCTTCTTGATATGGAAGCATGTCAAACGGAATAGTCAGATATCCTCTTGATGTCAGTTTCTTTTCTACCCCTTTATTTGCCTCAAATGCAAATGCGTTGTAGGGTCTGCCAAATACTACTATGCCTACTTTTTCTGGGTGTTCGTCTAAATACGTGAGTGCTTTTTTGCCTAATGCTTTATATTCTTTTTCGTATTCTTCAAATATTTGTTTTGCTTCTTTGTAGGCTTTTTTGGCTTCTTTCTTGCTTTTTCCTAGCTTAACTGCTGTCTCTACAAAGGCGTCTTCTCCTGCATGCCAACCCTCTATAAAGTTTATAGTTGGTGAGAGTATTTTGTCTCCTACTTCTTTAAAGGCTTGCTTTAGCAGGAATGATTCTCCTTGTTCAAATAGACATACGCATGAGAATTCTTTTCTTTTGTTTCCACCCTTTACATACATTTCTGGTATGTGTGGCATGAAATAATAGTCGGGATTTTTTGTAACAAGATTTCCAAAGTAGCCTAGTGATATTCGGGCTGGAAAGCATATTGCTGAATAGCTTCTTTTAGTGCCCTCGTCACTTATTTCATCAGGTAGTACTATGTTAAATCCTAGTCTTGTAAAGAAGTTATAGTATAGTGGGAATAATGTGTATGTTAAGAATGATTTGTTTATCCCTATCGTTATTGCATCTTCGTTTATAGGTATGCTTGGTGCATATTTCTCAAACATCAAGTCGTTTCTTGCTGTTAAAAAGTTTAGGTTGCTTATATCTGCCTCTAAGTCGTATTTGGTGTTATAGTACCTATTACATGCACCTCCAAATGGATATATCTTTTCATCTATTTTTATTCTGTTTACTGAACACTTTCTGTCGCATTTTTCTTTGCCACCTGCACATATGAAAGGCTCTTTATATTCGATTTGCCTTGCTATCATTTTATCTAAATCATAACCCTCTTCTTGCATAAGTCCAAGATGTAGGCGTTTTTTTACTTCTAATGCGACACCGTAGCAACCCATAAGTCCTGGCTCTGGTGGTACTATTATCGGCTTTTTCATTATAGCAGCCATTGCAAGTGGGACAGCTTTGTTATAGCACACTCCTCCTTGCATGAATATTTTCTTGCCTACTGGTCTGTTACCTTTTACCCTGTTCACATAGTTTAGACATATAGAGTAAACAAGCCCTGCAAGTATATTTTCTTGTGTGATTTTTTCGTGCGATGCATTCTTTATATCTGATGATATGAACGCTGCACATTGATCACTGAAGTTTGCTGGTTTGTCAGCTTTTATGGCGATATCTGCAATGTCAAGGGTGCTAACTCCCAATGACTCCTGTGCTGCCTCTTCTAGGAATGAGCCTGTTCCTGCCGAGCAAGCCTCATTCATTGCATAGTCAGAGGCTACCGAGTTAGTTATGTATGTATATTTCGCATCCTGCCCACCTATTTCAAATATCGTATCAACATCTTTATCAAAATGTACCGCCGCTGAAGCATGGGCTATTATTTCATTTATAACCCCTTCCGTACCAGAATAAAGTCCGGCAATCTGCCTTCCTGATCCGGTTACACCAATACCTACTATGTTCACATTTACACCGTTTAGCTTTTGTTTTACGCTTTTATAACAGTTGCGTGATGCTTCTATCGGATTTCCATTTGTACGCAAATACTCTGAGCATATGACTTTATCATCGCTTTTTCTCATAAGCACAGCCTTAGTGGTAGTCGAACCTACGTCAAGACCTATTATACATTTTTCGCCTTCCTTTGCTTCTGTGAACTCCATTTTATTGAATGTAACAAATTCCTCATATTTGCTGATTGGCTCTAAAAAAGTAAAGCTAGATTCTTCGTGTTTAAATAGCTCGCTTGGGATTTTATCCCCTTTTTCATAAGCAACAACTGCCGCTCCTAGTGCCTCAAAAACGCTAGACTCATCAAGAATATCTATCTCAGCATTAAGATTTTTCTTTAGCTTATCTATTATCACCTTATTTAGTGACACTCCACCTATAGCTAGTATGCTATTGTGAGGCACATTTGCGATAATCTCAGTAATCTTTTCTGCCATCATCTCGCAAAGACCTGCTGTCACGTTTTCTACTGGTATCCCTTTGTTTAGTGCATGTGTACAGTCCGACTTACAAAAAACCGAACACCTACCACTAACTGCATAGGATTCCCCTTTGCTTCCAAGCTCTATCGCCTCTTCTAGACTTAGGTTCATTCTTCTAATTTGTTGCAAGAAAAATTCCCCCGTACCAGAGGCGCATTTATTCCCAGTTAAAACATCAGATATTTTATTTTTGCTGTCTAATACATATACTATAAAAGTCTCTCCACCCATTGATATTACTATATCGTAATGTTTATTATCCTTATTTGCATATTCAAGTGCTTCCTCTATAGCCTCAGGCTCAGTTATATTTGGTATGTTAACAAATTTTCTAAACTTTCTACCAGTAACTAGAACCTTAGAGACATCCTTACCTATCCCCTTTAAAACCTCAGCCACAGCCTCTTTTGGATTCCCTTCATGTGTCTTCCTAAGCTTATTTACTACCTTCATCCCATTATCGTTTTTTTCCAGCTCCACCAAGCTTATAGTAGAAGCCCCCAAACATATTCCTATTGATTTCATCTATATCTCTCCCCCAATTTTTAATATTTTTTAGCTTTATATCATTCTACCATATATTCCAAGAAGAGACAATATTTTTGGTTATATTTGTGGATTTTTTTGATTGGAATAGAAAAAACTCCAGACTTGTCTGGAGTTTACTTGTTAATTATTGAATTACATATCTTTTTATTTAGACCAAAGGATTTTACTTACACGGGTTGTATTTCCTGAACCATCTTGGGCTATTACTGTTATTTTTATTCTTCCTGTAGATAGTCCAGATAATGCAACCTTATTAATTACTTCACCACCTGTCGAAGCTTGCGTAGTTAATACTTGTGTGTAGTCACCTTCTTCATACTTTTCTACTACAACTGTAAATGGAATATCCTTTAATATATTATCTGAGATTTCTACTTCTAAATTGATTGTTCCATCTACAGCTATATAAGACAGATTTCCACTCTTTATATTTACTACTGGCGGTGTAGTATCTAATACAAACTTGACCTTAGATGCATTACTCACTGTACCCTCTGAGTCTCTTTGTCTCACGAAGATTGCTTTTAAGCCATCAACATTACTTAGTGCTAACTCCTTATCAGCAAAATATATTCCTAACTCCCATTCTGACCATGAAACGCCATCTGTAGAGTACTGTACTTCTTTTGATGTGTCTATTGTAAAATAATCTGATACTTTTACTTGAACCTGAGAGGCTTTTAAGTATATGTATTCTTCTCCGTATATACTACCTGTTTCTATTCCTACACTTACTCCTGACTGACTAGTACTTACTCCGCCTATTCCTCCTGCGGTGGTTGCTCCTGATCCAGAGTTTACTGTTGGCTGAGGTACGGTAGAGCTATCGGTATTCACCACATATATCTCAGCAAATGCATAACCAAAGTTTCCAGTTTGATCCTTTGCTCTTGCATACACAACCTTCCGCCCTGTTTCACTGCCTAGCTCAAAATTTTCGTATTGTAGTGCATATGAGCTATATACATCTTCTGTATATACACCGCCAACTTTATTTTGCCCTAACCACTTTACGCCATTGGTAGAAAATTGCATTTGTAAATCTTCTATATCCGTATAATCATCTACTGCCACTACTTGCAAGGTAACTTTGTTAGTACCACTGTTTGATATTTTTGTTGCCCCAGTATTTATTTTTAGACTTACTGTTGGTCCAGTTTTATCATCCGCTGCATATACTGGCATTATCGTTTCACTTTGATTATATTTTTTCTCTAGCCATTCACCATTACTTCCTTTGTATAGTATTTTAATATTTATAGGGTTATTAATTATGGTAAAATCAACATCTTCCTGTTTTACTTGATATATCAAGGTTTGTAATTTGTTACTACTTTCTAAATCTACATAATATTGATTAGAAGTATTGCTTGACTCCTCTATGACAAGTCTGTATTTTATTGTTCCGATATTTCTAGAATCTTGATCTACTAAAAAATTTATTCCATTTTTGTCATCTGCTATAGAGGTTGTCATACTCTTTGGTGAATACGGGTATGTAACTACATTTACTTCTTTACTCGTTCCAGTAGTAGTTATATTTTCACCTGTTACGCTATAGGTATAGGTTTCATTTCCTATCAGGTTCAAGTCTATATCCTTAAACGTTACCTCTCCTGATGGTAGAGTTGGTGGTTCCTCTGTTAGATCAGTCCACGATACCTCTGTTGAACCTTTTCTATTTACTGTGTATGATACCCTAGTTGATTTTGATGTAGTATTAAAAATTACATCATTTCTTAGTACATTGTCTTCACTATAGGTCTTCGCATTTATACTGCTTATAACTGGACCTGCATCATCTATTATAATCTTTTTTGTAGTTGGATTTATTGATGATACATTACCTGCCGCATCTATTGCTCTTATTCTTATTTCCGTTTCACCTTGAAAGCCAGCAAAAAACTCCATGGTATTGCCCTCTATGGTATGCCAGTTTTCTGGGTTATCTGCGTCATCCCACTGAGTATATCCCCAAGTTTGCTTTTGTCTATATTGGTATTGTATATATACTGGAGCTCTATTTTGTCCAGTTTTTTGTGTTAAATTTGTAGTTATCCTTATAGGATCACTAGTGCTTGCATACTTACCGACACTATTTACCTCTAATTGTATAAGAGAATCTTCATCGTTTACTATATATACATCATCCCATTCTGGTACCTTTGGTGTTTCGTTATCTATAATAAAGTTACTTGATAAAAATTGCTCTATTAACCCTCCTCTAGAGTCTTCTGTTGTTATCTTTGTCAAAGATTGAAGTGCATTAGTATCATCCGCGTACTCTGTATCTACTACTTTCCAAGATAACTTTATATCCTTTGGAACAGGCTTATCATAAACATCACTAGCATAGGATGCTATGTTTACAGTAGACTTTTTACCAAACATATTTGCATATACAGTTGTAGTTTCAAAGTCCGGATCTACAACACTCGCATTTATTGATATATTTTTGTTGTCAGGATATATAGAGTTTACACTATAGTATCTATCTTGTATGGTATCTAATAAAGTCATTTGTGGAAGATCATTTCCTACAGCAGTTGAAAAGAAGTTTCTATTGCTTGTAAAGTTATCTCCTAGTGAGCCTTCTGCTCCATATCCCCATGACCACACTCTTCCGTCTGCGTCTAATCCTGCTCCAAATTTTTCACCTAGCTTTATACTTGTTAGGTTTAATCCACTTAAATTAGTGAGTAACGTAGGACTACTGTATGCAGTAGATGTACTCAAATCACCCTCTGCAAACAGGCTATAGTAATTAGTTCCTGAGGCATATACATTTCCTGATACTGTCAAAAATAGTGTTACATAGTCATTTGATGTCACGTCTATAACCTGCTCGTTATTAAAATAGCTACCAGGTATTAATTGTGGTGTTGAATATGAGCTATTATTTCCTGTACCCATCCTGTAGCTTCCGTTATTCCCCCAAGTATATAGCAACCCATCTGTAGTAGTCAAATATACTGCATTAAAGGTTGAATATAGCTTGTCTGCTTTACCATTAATTGCAGGAATATCAAGTTTGCTTGAATACTGACTTAGTTTATATAAATTCCTATCTTCAGATACAGCTACAGCTGTTACATTAGTTGTAGTTATTTTTGTTGTACTCGCTATATCTATAAATTTTGTCTCCTCTATAGTGTTAAAATCTACTCTTGCAGGTCTTAGATTAGGTGCTCTTCCTATACCTCTACCAGGATACCCATATGGGTTAAATTCTCCAGCTGAGTTATATGCTCCACCTTGCCCACCTACATAATTAGCACCTGTCCAACTGTTATCTATAGCTGACCATACTCTGCCAGTACTATCTAAAACTATAGTTCCCCAGTAATATGGAACTGCTTTTTGTATGTTTTTTAGTGTACTTTCGCCATTATTTAACGTTGTATAGTCTAGATACTCTGTTGTACCATCTGCTAAGTATCTATTACCCACATCTACAGTCAGATTATATATATTTGATGTATTATAATGCCCATCATAGGTTCTTGTATGTTTTCCAACCCCATCTTCTCCTACATAAACAGCATGTGTATACATTGGCGTATTTATTTTATATTCTGCTACATAAAACTGCGTTGGATAAAAGGTAACACCTGAGTGTAGTGTAGCATCTCTTACATAGGATAGTTCTGCTCCTGTTGTAAGAACCTTTTTATCTGTGTCGTTAAACATTAGAATCTCGCTAAGTACAGGATAAATCCTATCTATATTTGATGTTCCTGGTACTAGTGTTGGCTTTGTAGTTACTAACGTTACTCCACCACCTAATTGTCCCGAGTTATTGTAACCTGATGTCCATACAAGCTGTCCATCACTTGTATTTTGTACTATCACAGAAAAATATCTTCCTGCAGCTATTGCCTGTATATTTGTAAGCACTGTTCCGTTTACCCTCATTACCTTTGTTGGGGTTAAGATGCTTGCTCCTATTATAGTTTCTGTTTCTTCTAGAATAGGATTTCCAACTTCATCTATCTCTCCTGTTTCCTTGTAACTCTTTATTACAGTCCCTGGTTCACCCATGCCAAGCTCTCCGTAGGTATTACTTCCCCATACCCATACATTAGTTACTGCTGTAGATTTATTTTTAGTCAGTACCATATAAAAGCCTTCACCTAATGCTATATCCTTTATCGAATATTTTTCATAAAAGGCCATTGTACCTTCATCCTCAAACTCCACTTTGGTTGCATTATTATACGCTGTCCAAATCCACATCTCTCCGTCAGTATCTAGTGCTGCAAATCTAGTAGTAGTTGCACCAGTTAATGTGGTTGGATCTATTTTTACACCGCTTGGTAAGGTTACTTTTTTTACAAGTGCACCTGCATTTATAAAAACCTCCCCATCATTATTTACTATACAATATGAATGCCCTGAGCTTCTAGCTTGCACTACTGCTGCTGCATTTTCAAAGTATATTCTATCTCTTATTCTTAAATCCCATTTTGTGTATCTTGAAGATATTTTCAGTTTAAATTTTTGGGGTTCATTTATATCTAAACCATGTACTATCGGATAATATCTATAACTTCTTCCATCAACAGCAGGTCTTATACTTAAATTTGATTTTATTGGTGCATAATCTCCACTTTGTATTTGTTCATCAGTCAAGTTTCCATCATACACATTTGCTATAAAATCAACCTCATTATAGTAGACTCTAGCTCTATCATAATCGGGATGCATTGCAGCCCCTCTATAGTTTATATCTAACGTAAACTCTTCCCTACTTATATCAAATGCTGGCGTTATTGTGTCTGTCCAATCATTTGAATTATTTTCATTACTTACAAGCCAGCCTGTTCCTGATTGTGGATATAGTATAGGTTCTCCATCAGGAGCTAGTGCCTTTGCCCATGCACTTAGCGAGTTATCTATAACAAATGTACTTCCACCTGGATAAGCCCCATATGGCTGCCCATTACCAGTGCCTAAATAAGAACCATAGTCAGAACCTCTAACCCTTGTATTTCCATTTATATCTACATATACTGAGCATTGATGCGGATTTGAGTCCGCTGTTCCTGCCATAGCAAAATCCTTTATCTCTTCTGTGGCTTTCCACCTAGTTGAGTCGTTCCCTATATTTTCGTTAAATTTCACTATACTGTATTTTGTTGCGTCATTTTCATCCTCTATTAGTCCCATTACATTATCTGCACCTGCAACTAGTTTTGCAATCCCAGTTGGATCACTTATTTTAGTGAGATCTCCTGTGTTTTGCGTTACTCCGCCTGTCATTCCTAATACATTTGCCACGTTACTACCAAAGCCTGATACACTCGTGTCCTTATGTAAAAGTATTACAGATTCTCTCGTAGCCACTACGTCTGTAATAGGATTTTGACTTAAATCTATATCTAATGATTCTGCCTGTACCTTTGGTATATCTATATAGTTCATCAACATAACAACTATAAGTATTGCCGATATTATTCTCTTCATAGCAATCCCTCCTCACACTATTTAGAGCCTTCTCGGAAAGTCCGAGGCTCCTTTTTTATTTATTTTATAGCCAGTGCCATTTTTATTTTACCCCCAAAATTT
>MGOW01000016.1:12332-26592 GCA_001797255.1 Clostridiales bacterium GWE2_32_10 | reverse complement strand
TTAATAATGGTTTTACTCATATATCCATTAAAAAAAGGAACTCCAGCTATCCCCATAAAAGCTACGAGTGTTGCTATCGAAGTCACGGGAAGTTTTCTGCCCATGACTCCTAAATTTTCAAAACTATCCTTTCCTGTGATGTAAATTACAACTCCCACTGCCATAAAAAGTACAGTTTTATATAATATGTGATTAACCAGGTGAAAAATAGCTCCTGATATCCCCATTGCAGTACCAATACTAATACCAATAATCATATAACCAACCTGAATTATTATGGAATAGCACAATAATTTAAGCACCTGATTTTGTCTAAAGGCCATTACAATTCCAAACAAAGCCGAAATAAGGCCGGCATAAGCCAAAATATTTATCCCGGGCAGCAGGCGGCACATTACATATACTCCCACTTTTGTGGTGAATATTGACAAGACTACTGTAACATAAAAAGGAGCTTTGCTATAAGCGAGTGGCAGCCAAGTATGAAAACCCACAAAGGCCAGCTTAATTCCTACTGCAATTATAAAAAAGGGAATTCCAGCCTCTATATTATTCAAAGATAAATTACCTGTAGCCGAATACTGTAAAAATATGCCCCATAATAAACTTAAACCTCCTGCCAAATGCATTAGAAAATAATAATACCCCGTATTTTTAGTTGAATGACTTGACAATGCAATAATAAAAGATGAACTAATTGTCATTAATTCCCAGAAAATATACAGAGTAAACAAATCACCGGAAAAAATCGCTGTCATGGCACTACCAATAAACACAAATATTAAACTTAAGATACTTCGGGAACATATATTAATTGAATAAACTATAGAAGCTAGGCCACCAACAGCAAAAATTAGTCCTGTTAATTTATTGATACTATCTACTTTAAAAGGATTTAGAGTATAACCTAGAAAATCCAGTTGTAAACTATAACCAGGTATTAAATAAAAAGTAACAATAAGGGCTCCTGCAGTAATTAGGAAAGATATTAGGTATTTAATTTTATCATTATGTGTGAAAAATAAAATTAAAGCACCTGTTAAATATAATAAACCTGGAGTAATCATAATCAACCTCCTAGTAATATTCTTACGTATTCACTATTATCCAGCAAAAATTTTGGAATATTATTAATTAGACTTAAAGGTAATGAAGGTACTATACCAAATACAATACATAAGCTTCCCACAAATATAGTGGGTATTTTTAATGCTAAGGGTACTTTTGTTATTATTTTTTCTTCGGTTTTTGTATACAACTTAATAATTACTTTTAAATAATAGGTTAAAGATAAAAACGTACCCACTAGTATAAAAAAGGCAGGATAAACAAAACCAGATTCTAAAGCTGCTTCAACAATAAGCCATTTACTCATAAATCCATTAAAGGGAGGAAGGCCTACTATTGCAAGGGCATTAATTACAAAAATAAATGAAATTATTGGGTATTTATAACCCATCTCTTTAATATCTTCTATTTTAACAGATTTTAAACTATAATAAAAAATTCCAACAACTAAAAATAAAGCCCCTTTCATTATTGCATGATTTAGAATATGAAAACTTCCACCAATTAATCCTTTTTCACTGCCCACAAATAATCCGACAATGATATATCCTATCTGGGCAATACTGGAATACGCTAAAAGCCTTATTAAATTTGATTGCTGAAATGCTAGAAAATGAGAAATAATAAAAGTAATTACTCCCCAATAAACAAAAATATTTAAAATTCCACTTTCAGAGAGAAATTCAATTCCAAAAATAATATATAATACTCTTATTAATGCATATATAGCAGATTTCATCACCAATCCCGAAGAGAAAACATTATAAGGGATAGGGGAATCTTCATAAGCATCTGGTAGCCAGGCATGCATAGGTACTAACCCTATCTTTATTACATAGCCAAAAACAAAAAGGCACATAAGCATACTTTTTATCATAAAAGGGATATCTTGAAACCCAAGGGAGACTTCTGCTATATTTAGAGTTCCAGTTAAATAATATGTTAAGATTGTAGCTAATAAAATAAAAAAGCTCCCAAAAGTAGACATTATCAAATACTTAAAAGTACCTTCTATTCCTTTATCAGTCTTTTTAAATGCCGACAGAGCATAGGAACTCATAGAACTAACTTCCAGGAATACATAAAGATTGAATAAATCAGCAGTAAGTACCATTCCTGCAATACCAGCTATCATTAAATATGTAAAAATAAAATATTTATGCTTATTCATTTTAATATATTTCATAGAAAAAACAATAACAGATATAAATAATATAGCTATAATTAATAAAAACATACTGGAAAAGGGATCCACCATCAAATTTATCCCTAAGAGCCCCCAATTACCAATGCTGTATAATTTAGGCGGGTTACTGTTTTGGATAACTAAAATTAATAAGTAAAGATAAATTATTGCGCTACTCATTACCAAGGGAAAAAGAATTTTATTAAAATATAACTTGGAAATTCCAAGCAAAAATCCAGTTAATAAAGGTAAAATTATAACCCAGACAGCTAATTCCATGGCATCCCTCCAAAAATATTAAAAATTATCCGTGTAACTTTCGAATCTTATCAATGTTTAAAGTTCCATATCTTTTTTGTATCTTAATCACTAACATAAGCATTACAGCGGTAACACTTCCTCCAATAACAATAGATGTTAATGCTAGTGCCTGTGAGATTGGATCAACTACTATTTGATATACCTTGTCTAAAATAGGAGCAGTCCCACCCGGTTTATAACCTACGAGTATTAATAATAAAATCAAAGAAGATTCTACAATAGTAAATCCAATAACAATTTTTATTAAATTCTTTTGGCTAATTATTGTATATATTCCCAGACAAAACAAAAATATAACTATAAAATAGAGTATTTCCAATGCTACTCCCCCTTTATCAAACTATTGAAAATTTTGGCCATACCAGCTCCTACTTTTATGCCGATTATTATATTTAAGCAGAGTATTAACCCTCCACTGATTAATTCTCCGGGATTTCCTAGTCCCAAATTGGATTGCCCACTAGCTAGAAAATTGCTTCCAGTTACTATTCCAAATAATCCTAGTATAATAAAACATATAGATCCTAAATCTTCTAATAGTGTTTTGATGTTAGGTTTAAATTTATATTCAGAAAACTCTATACAATAAGTTATTGTCATCACAATAGGGATTAAAGCCAGAACAACTCCTCCAACAAAACCTCCGCCAGGATTTAGATGACCAAATAATATTAGATACGATCCTAAAACGGCTAAATATGGAACAATAAATATCATAGTTTGATGAACAATGATTAAAAATTTTGTACCATGCATTGCTACTTTTCTTAGGGGAACCAGAAAAGCTAAAATAGCAGAAGCAGTTAAAATAACAGTTGCTTCACCCAAAGTATCAAAACTCCGGTAATCATATAGGACTGAAGTAACTAAATTTATTGCCCCGGTTTCTTGTACACCCTTAGAAATATAGTGTTCAGATAAATAACTTTTACTAGCTAGATCATGTATTTCATTAAATACATACAATAAGAAAATAGCTAGCAATACAACAAGGCTTATTTTATATAGTTTTTTAAACATTTCATTAATTCTAATCATTTTGCATCTCCGTTTTATTTATAGTAATTACAAAAAAACCAGTAGTTAAGCCTGCAGTAATTACTGCCTCAGCCAGAGCAGCACTAGGAGCCTGGAGAATTACAAAAATAACTACTAAAATAGAACCAAATATGGGTAGAGCAATAATAGAGGATAACATATCTTTAGTAAATACCATAAAAAAAGCGGTAAGCGCTAAAAATATTATTAAAATATAAAGTATTATATCAATCAAGACTTTACCTCCAATCAATCTTCAATATCATTTTTTGTAATTGTTTTAGATTTAATTTTATGATTATTAGCAAAACTGGCTATGACATGAATTGCTACTGAATTAGTAACTAATAAAAAAATTATTATTACAATAAGTTTTAAAGAATTTAAATTAATTCCTTCTAGAACTAAACATCCCATTAAAACTGAAATACTTCCCGCCATCAGGCATTTAGAGCCAGCATGTAGACGTGTATATAAATCAGGGAAACGAATCATAGCAACAGCAGTACTTAACACAAAAAAGATACCTGTTATTAAAAATACATAAGCAATTATTTGCATTAAAATATTAATTAAATTAATCACCAACTCATCCCTTCTCTGATTTTTTTAAATATTTAGCCATAATTAAAACATCTATAAATATAAAAACCCCAAAAACTAAAGCCACATCAATTATAAATTTTCTTTCAAAATAATAACTAAATAAAACTAAAACTAATAAAAACATTACACCTATGGAATTCATAGCAACTATTCTATCTGGTATACTGGGACCTTTAATCACCCTATAAAAAGTTAAAATAGCAGATAAAACAATGATCAGTATTAAATAAAGCAATAACATCACACTCCAGATTGAATAAATAAAAAAACATAAAACAGTCAGATTCTTAAACAGAATTAATCAAATATTTTAGCTACCAAGTACTCATGTTTACTGATAAGTGTTTTCTTTATTTCGGCTTCATAATCGCTGTGAACATCTATCCAGTGGATATAATAGTTTTCATTTAAATTATCAAAATCCATAGCCAAGGCACCTTGAGTTAATGTAATAAAATTAACTAAAATTGCAACACTGTTTTTATTTATATGAGTTGTTTTAATACTAACTACTCTTGGAGAAAATGAAGGTTTTATTTCAAATGCATGTCTGGATACTCTGACTGCAGATATAATTACATCATATATATAAGTACTTACCACTAACAAAATGTAATATATTTTAATAAAAAATTTTTTTGTCCCGTATTTCATTTGCACTAATCTAAATATATTATCTGCTAAAATAAGTGATATAATAGTACATACAATAGTACCCAATAAAAACACCTGAATATTTACGCGGCCTGCAAAAACAAACCATAATGCCAAAGTTGGAATAAATATAAATAATTTTTTCTTCAAATTATGTTCCTCACTTTAAATTAAATTAGCTACAATAGTTGTAATTATTGGAAAATAAGTTTATTTATTCTTATTATTACCATATGATTAGTTATTATTATTAAAATAATTAATTTAAGAATAATACAAATTCAAAATAGCCCCCTCTTCGAGGGGGATGTTAAAATTAGAGCAGATATCACCATAATATGAGCAAGAAAAACATTTTTCGGCTTCCGCCTGAGGAGCACCATCGGTTTGGAGGCCGAGGTAAATTTGAGTGAAAAAGTGGTTGAATCTCTAACACACTATTGACAAGAGTGTTAGAGGTGGTTAGAATGAAATATGTTGAGAGTGAAAAAGTAGAATTCAATTTGCAAACTAGAACATTTTAGTAGTAGAGTAAGTTGACAGTCATTTACAAGGTAATTGCTAATTATAATAGTAGTTCATATTATAGATACACGAATTTTATTACTTATGGTGAATATATATTTAAAAACCAATTAATAAAATGGAGGTATCAAAATGAGCTATACTAATTTATATGGGCAACCACAAGGAGATGCAACTTCAGTTACGAGTAAGTTAAGGGAAATATTAATTGCTGAAATATTTGCAATAAATGGTTACTATGAACATATTGCTAACTCTAATATGAGAGATGTTAACGAGGTTTTGCATCATATTATGGAAGAAGAACAAGAACATTACGATATAATTGTAAATCTACTTAGAAAATATGATCCATTACAGTATAAAATGTATCTAGAAGTTAAGAAAGAAAATATGGGATTTAGATCACCAGTGCAAAAGTATGTTCCTGATTATGACCAACAATTGATTTTAAATAACATAAGACATGACTTAAAAGGTGAGTATGAAGCAGTAATTCTTTATGAGGAAATTATAGCAAATACCACTAATAGAGAGATTATAGATGCAGTAACAGATATAACAAATGATGAGAAAGAACATGCAGAAGAGCTTACAAGACTGCTATTAAAATATAATGTGGGTATAAATAAAGCATAAAATAAACAGTTAGAAAGCCTCTTAAATTTTGAGAGGTTATTTTTATAAGGTAGGAAAGTCCTCAAAACACGTCATTCTGAGGAGCGTTTTTTGCGACGTGAGAATCTGTATCTTGCTTGTACGAAGTTAAAAACAGATCATCACGTCGGGAAGAACACCCTCCTCATGATGACGTATCTGCGCGGAGCGCTTTATGCGTTAGCATAATTTGTTCTTAAAAAAATTATATAATTATTGACAATAGAGTACATGCAGATGAGTTCCTTAGATTATTAAAAGAACTTGCTCCTGATGAGGAAGAATTATATAAAGAGGGGGCAGAAGAAGTAGAAGAAGAGATTGAAAAATTAAAGAATAAATAAATGTGTAATAGTATAATATACTTTTAAAGCTAGGTTCAAACGGGCTATTCAAGTACATCCAACATTTTTATATGAATCAATATGGAACTTAGTGTTGTTTGTTTTACTTATGGTATATATCATTAAAGTCAATTCCTTCATAAATTCTAATTTACTATCACGTATCATATAATTTCATGAAAAGCATTTGGAGGTAGATTAATGATAATAATAATTTCTAAGAAAAAAATATTAATTATAACTTTTACTGTATTGTTTATTATTTTAGTTTTTTCAATAATAAAATATAATACTACATCTACTGCTTTTTATTATGAAGAGTCAAGTGATGTACTGAATGAATATATTCCTACTTCGAAAACTATCTCTAATAATAACGAGGTAAGAGAAGTACTAAAGGATTTATTTCAAAAAAGAAGTACTGCTATTTTATGTCAAGATAAAGAATTGTTAGAAGGTTTTTACGATAAAAATATAAAGTACAGCTTATGGGCGTTTGAACATGAGCTAAAGAAAATGAAATACTTAAGACAATGGTCAGATAAACAGAGTATAGAATTTTCAAAAATTGATACAGTTACTAACATAAGATCAATAAAAGAGATCGGAAGCAAATTAAGAATTAATTTAATAGGAACCACTGAATACAAATATTGTTATAAAGGCGATACCCAGGAAAATGAGATGAGAATTGGTACATATCATTCCATGGATATAGAAAAGCGAGGAGAAAAGTGGGTAATTGTTAAAGAGTGGTATACAGATCCATTCGCAGACTCACTAAATTTAAGCCAAGTAAAAAGTGAAGAAATTACAAAGTATATACTTAATCAAAAACCAAGAGAATTAACAACGAATCAGCATAGATTAGCTGCAATTGATTATATGGATAAATATTGTGGAGCAGCAGCAGCTGATAATTTTAAATATAACTCCGAGTATAGAAATTACAATTCCTTAGGTGGAGATTGCGCAAATTTTGCATCACAAATTCTACATGAGGGAGGGAAATTTAGAAAAACTCAATCTTGGAATTATGATAAAAGTGGTGCAACTAAGGCTTGGATAAATGCACATGGGTTTAAAAATTATATGATTAATAGTGGTAGAGCATCAAAAGTAGCATATGGTAGTTATGAACAGGTACAAAAGGCTGCATATAAACTGTTACCTGGTGATTTTGTTGCATATGAAAAGAATGGTAAAGTTACTCATATATCTGTTGTTTCTGGTTCGGATTCAAAGGGATATTTGCTTGTAAATAGTCATAATACTGATAGATATAGGGTTCCATGGGACTTAGGATGGAGTAATAAAGGGATAAAATTTTGGTTAATACATGTTCATTTTTAAAACATAATAAATTTTGTATATTTTAAGATATATATGTTAAAGAAAAATGTATTCTTCTTTAAAAAAAGTCAGTTAAGAATATTCAACTATTCTTAACTGACATTAGTTTTTAGAATGTTTATTGTACGCCCCAGATTCCTTAATCAATAAATCTAATCCAGTAATACGTAAAGCACTAATGCCATAGCCCTTCGTCTTTAGTATTTTAAATTTGAAACTAGGAGAGCAGCAGGTAAGTTGAGCATACTTTCAGTTTCAAAAAATGTATATTCATTAAGTAGTTTTAAAACACTTTCATCTTCCAGGAGAAGCTCAGCAGCAAATAGATTGGCTTCGTATTCCATGGGTTTATCAGAACACTTTCTAAATTATAAATTAAGTATATAGTGTCTTAAATAAAGCAAATATACTAAAATATGAGCTATAAATACATATTTCGGCTTCCGCCTGAGGACCATGCAGAGTACCGTATGGACCTCGGGGATAACTACTTGCCGGGAAATATAAAGATTGCTAAGGTTTTAAGGCGAAAATTGAATAAAGTGATAAACTCTGCGGTGGTCTGAATATGAGACTCAGCAGAGTTTGTTTTTGCTTATAGGTGTCATGAGAGGATAGGCGGAGGTATTTGGGCAGAACACAGGAATTAAATAGGAGTCAAAGAAATTGTGAAAGATGAGTTAATGACGGAATAAATGGCGGATTTAATGAATATAAAGAAGGATAAGCAGTGGATATATTTCTTATACTAATTGGATAGATTTTAAATATATGATTTAAACAAAAATAAAAAAGTAAAAATTTGTCCCAAAGTATTGACATTGTGTCCCGAGTGTGATAAAATTTTTACAATGGAATAAAAATGAATAGCAGTGCTTGGTTGGGGGAGAATGCCATGAAAAAGAAAAATATAATCAACTTAATAAAATATTATTCAGAGAAAAACGATACAGGGTTTAGAAGTGAGGCATATGAAATTGCAAAGGACTTTGATACTTCAGGAGATTATCAATTATCAGAGTATATTATGGCATTATTATCAAATGCAAATACATTTATACCTCAGATGAGCGAGGGAGATGAAAGTTTCTTTCGAAGAATAGAACAAAGTCAAGAACCATTACCTTTACCTGAAGCAATTAAAGAAGATGTTATAGGTATAGTAAATGCGGTTGGACATAATGCTGGAATTAATAAGTTTTTATTTCAAGGAGCACCGGGCACAGGGAAAACAGAAACTGTAAAGCAGATTGCACGAATCCTTGATCGAGAACTATATATGGTAGACTTTGATGTAATAATTGACTGTAAGTTAGGGCAAACATCCAAAAACATAGCAGCTCTTTTCAGTGAGATAAACAAATTTGCTCATCCTGAAAAAATAATTATTCTCTTTGATGAAATAGATGCAATAGCACTAGACCGAACCAATTCAAACGATTTAAGAGAAATGGGGAGGGCAACGTCATCAGTATTAAAGGGGATGGATAATCTAAACGAGCAGATTGTTTTGATAGCTACAACAAATTTGTTTGACTCATTTGATAAAGCTTTAATTCGGAGATTTGATTCGACAATTGACTTTAATCGATATAGTAGAGAAGATTTACTGGAAGTGGCTGAAATGTTGTTAACTGGTTACTTAAATAAGTTTAAGTTTGCGGGTAAAAACGTGAGACTATTTAGAAAAATTTTGGAACAAATGAAAGTCATACCTTATCCAGGAGGTTTAAAGAATATTATAAGGACATCAATTGCTTTTAGTAAGCTTGGTGATGAGTATGACTACTTGCGAAGATTATATCATGCTGTGATAGGAGAAGACAAGACAGATTTAAAAGTATTACAAGATAAAGGGTTCACTGTTAGAGAAATTGAGATGTTAACTGGAGTATCTAAAAGTCAAGTGGCAAGAGAGCTAAAGGAGTAAGATTATGAATGATATATTACAATTAAAGGGGCAATTTGAACAAAAGAAAAATTCATCAAGACCAGGGTCGCCAAAACTTCCGAATGGTACAAACGTTAAGGTTGAACATTTGATAGAACTTAAGTCTCAGCTGGAAAGTGTATGTACTTTTTGGAGAGAAAATACAATATTAAAAAATCCTTTGGTGAGTGTATATTATAAGAATGTTGTTGCTAAGAGTAATAGAATAAAAAAACTTCTGTCTAAAGGTAGTCACAGCGCTAATGAATCAATAGTAGGTGCAAAATTTTCTAATGGAGAAGTAAAGAAACACATTATAACTCACTACGTTAGCATGGAAATAATACAAAATTCAATTAGGATGTTAGAGTATTGCATTAAGGTCTTAAGCCTTGAATTTAAGGGAATTATTACGAGTGAAGATATAGAACAAGTAAATAATCGAATAAAAAAATATGATGAAAAAATTATTACTAGGACAACATTTGTAAGTGTGATTGTTGATGCATACCATGTAGAAAGATTTGGGGTTGAATCTGAAACACAAGATATTCGTGAAAAGTCAATTATTACGATTTATAAAACAGATATAAATACTTCTGAACTTATGCGTAGATTAAATATTGATTTTCTAAACGTAAAGAGTATTGATGATACTACGCTTCTTTTACTACCTGATCAATATGCTCTCTTAAAACAAAAAGCACCCTATTTGATAGCAATGGCGGTTAGTGATTTATCTGAAATAACGAGAGAAGACTTTGAATTTCAGCCTTCAGCATCAATGATTTCTATTCCTGCGCCTCAAAACGAGCCAACGATTGGGGTAATCGATACAATGTTTGATGAAAAAGTGTATTTTTCAGAGTGGGTTGAATTTACTAATATGTTAGATAAAAATATACCGTTAACCCCACATGATTATGAACATGGAACGAAGGTTTCTTCAATTATTGTTGATGGACCAGCATTTAATCCTGATTTAGAAGATAATTGTGGCCGATTCAAAGTGAAACACTTTGGAGTAGCTACAAGCGGACAATTTAGCTCGTTCACTGTATTGAAAGCAATTAAAGAAATAGTTGCAAATAACAGAGATATTAAAGTTTGGAATTTATCATTAGGATCTGCAATGGAGATCAATGATAACTTTATTTCTCCAGAAGCTGCAGTGCTAGATCAGATTCAATATGAAAATGATGTAATATTTGTTGTTTCAGGAACAAATAAGAGCGTTGAAGAGAACAGAAAGAAGAAAGTTGGAGCGCCAGCGGATTCTATTAATTCAATTGTGGTTAATTCAGTTGATTTTAATGATAAACCAGCTTCATACTCAAGAGAAGGATTAGTGCTATCATTTTTTAACAAACCAGATGTTAGCTATTATGGAGGTGATAGTGCTCAAAAAGTAAGAGTATGTTCCCCAACAGGAGAATGTATGGTTGCAGGAACTTCATATGCAGCTCCGTGGATAACAAGAAAAATGGCATATTTGATTCATGTAATAGGAGTGAGTAGGGAAGTGGCAAAAGCCTTAATTATTGATTCTGCGGTTAAATGGCAAAAATCAGAAGAACCTTCTTGCATTATAGGGTATGGAGCTGTTCCCAAACAGATTGAAGAGATTGTTCAATCACCAGAGGATGAAATTCGATTTATTTTATCAGGTACTTCTAAAGAATATGATACATATAACTACAATATTCCGGTTCCTATCTATAAAGAAAGGCAGCCATTTATTGCAAAAGCAACTCTGTGTTATTTTCCTAAGTGTTCAAGAAACCAAGGTGTAGATTATACCAATACAGAAATGGATTTGCATTTTGGAAGAATTGATGGTAAACAGATAAAAACAATTAATGATAACAATCAGAGTACAAATGAACCATGTTACTTGAAAGAGGGAAATGCAAGAAAGCTTTATAGAAAATGGGATAATGTAAAACACATTGGTGAAATGCTAAAAAGTAGAGCTACTCCTAAGAAGGTGTATGGTTATGGCTTGTGGGGGATTAGTATTAAGACAAAAGAAAGATTAGAAAGAAAAGACGGAGAAGGGATTCAATTTGGCGTTGTGGTTACGCTAAAAGAAATTAATGGTATTAATAGAATAGAAGAGTTTATACAGCAATGTTCTTTTAGAGGATGGCTTGTTAACAGGATTGATGTAATAAGTCGTATTGATATATATAATAAAGCAGAAGAAGAAATCAAATTTGATGAGCTGTAATAGTTACTATACGAAATACACGGAAACAAAAAAAGTATCAATTGCAAGTAGATAACTTATTAGGAAAAACATTATAAATTGTTAAAACTGCACTGAACATGCAAGAAACTAACTCTCTGCTTTTGATTGGTAAAAAAGCAAAATAAAGTAAAAAGCTGAAATTTAAAAATAATATATCTGTTGAAAAGGCGATAGGGAGAGCTTGAATAACGATATAATACTAGGGTATATAATACGAGCATTAAATAATTTAAAGGTAGACAAAACCACAAAAAAGAATATAATATCTGAACTTAACTATCTAATTGACGTAAAGACCTATAGTGACATGGAAAATTATTATAAATATCAAAATATATTCTACTACTTATTCTATAGTATTTACTAAAAAAGTATTTATTATTATGAATAAAAAAATAATGTAAGGTTATACTAAATAATGTAACGTATGGTAGAAATGAAAAATCTACCATTACTACATAGTCAGGATAGATCCTTTTTACACAGATTATATTACACTCTCGTTTTTTGCTAAATTAATTATAACACAAGTAGGAACTTTCTTAAATACTTTTTCACTTAAAAAGTGAAGTTTTTATTTTACATAAGCCTTTATTATAAAAGGATTTTAAAGTGATTTTGATTTATGTCATGAATAATCTAGGGTTAATAAGCATATAAAAAATTATTGTGCAGATAATACAAATATGTGTTTATTATAAGAGGTGATTATTATATGAAAAATAAAATAAAAGTCGGTATACCAAGGGGGTTACTATATTTTAAATATAATGTATTATGGACAAGTTTTTTAGAAGAAATGGGCTGTGAGATTATGATAAGTCCAGAGAGCAATAAGCAGATATTAGAAAAAGGAGCACAACATTCCATAGATGAGAGTTGTTTATCTGCTAAAATTTATATTGGGCATGTTGACTGGTTAAGAGATAAAGTTGATTATCTGTTCGTTCCTAGTATTGCTTCATATTCTAAGAATACTCAAACATGCAGTAAGTTCTATGCAATGCCTGATATAGTACGAAATACGTTTAGAGACATAAAGGTAATTACATATAAATTGGACATTGCAAACGGGAAAAATGAGAGGGATGGTTTTATTAAGTTTGGAATGAGTATTAATAACAATCTATTAAAAGTTATAAATGCATATAAAAAAGCAAAGAAAAAGCAACTAGAGTATGAAAAGGATCAGCATATAAATCAAGATAAATTGTTAGAACATACAAGCAAGCTTAAGATACTAATAGTATCCCACCCCTACAATATACATGATAAGATAATAGGATATCCGATTAAAGAGTATTTAAATAAGCTAGATGTTGAAGTAATTTATGCAGATAAGGTTAATAAGCCTAAGTCTATTGAAGCATCTCGCAACATATCTACTGATTTGTATTGGACTTATAATCAAGAGATAATAGGTGCATTAGATTTATATAAAAGTAAAGTAGATGGAGCTATATTTTTGACTACATTTCCATGCGGACCAGATTCATTAGTAAACGATTTGTGCATTAGAAAAGTAAAAGAGATTCCATGTGCATATATATTGATAGATGAGTTACAAGGAGAAGCAGGCATACAAACAAGATTAGAAAGCTTTGTGGATATAGTGTTGACTAAAAAAATAAAAAATTGTAAAAAGACTGATTAAAAGAGGGAGGAATAACATGATAGGCGAGATGAAAATAGTATTTCCCCATTTTGGAAACTATCATATACCGATTGCAAAATTTGTTGAAAAAACCCTTAATATTAAACCATTTTTACCTTTTGCAATTACTAAAAAAACTATAGAATTAGGAGCGAAACATAGTCCAGACTTTGTATGTGTCCCGTTTAAATATAATCTGGGTAATTATATAGAAGCATTAGAAAATGGTGCTAATGTTTTAATTCAAGCAGGTGGGGGATGCAGATTTGGATATTATGGTGAACTTCAGGAAGAAATATTAAAAAATTTAGGGTATAATTTTAAATTTTATAAACTAACAGCGCGGTCGCTTGATAAACTAGCTTTCTACAAGATGTTAAAAAAAATTAATCCTAATCTATCTTTTGGAAAGTATGTATATTCAGCATATTTTCTTTATAAGCATGTAAAATTACTGGATGAGATTGAAGATTATATAAGAAAAAATATAGGTTTTGAAGTAAATATAGGAGATTTCGAAAAGTTAGAAAAAAAATTTCACTGTGAAATGAAAGTGATAAAAAAAATAAGCGATATAAGAAAAATTTCAGTTAAATACAAGAAGTTATTTAAAAATATATCTATAAAAAAACCAAAAAACTGTTTAAAGGTTGGAATTGTAGGTGAATTCTAT
>MGOW01000016.1:11076-12322 GCA_001797255.1 Clostridiales bacterium GWE2_32_10 | reverse complement strand
AGGTATTGAAGTGAAGAGGTATATAAATGTCTTTTATACGGCATTTTCTAAAGATCATCGCTTTAAAAAAAGATTAAAAAGAGCAAAACCCTATATACTGGATGATATAGGAGCAGATGGAGTTGATAGCGTAGGACATGCATTAGAGCTTACAAAGAAAGGGTATGACGGAATAATACATATAAAACCTTTTGGATGTACCCCAGAAATTAACGCTATACCTGCTCTTCAAAATATATCAAACGATTACAACATACCTATATTATATTTTAGTGTTGATTCGCAAACCTCCGAAACTGGTGTAAAAACTAGACTAGAAGCATTTCATGATATGTTACTTATGAAAAAGAAGAAGGAGTGACAAAGGTGAAAGTATTGCTCATATACAATCCTTATTCAGGTTATGGTAGGTTTGTTAATTATTTAGATTATATAATTGACAAATTTCAACAAAAGAATTTGCAGCTAATTTTTTATAGAATAAACAAGTTGGTACATGCAATGATTACGCATCACATCTTTGTCTTACGGAGTCAATAGAAGAAACTGAGCTAGTAGGACGGCATGGTTCGGGAACAAAATATGTTTTATAGCAAAAATTTATGGAGGTTTAGTTATGAGATCTGATAATTTTAACAAGGAAAAATACTTAGAAGGTAGTATGATAAACAGAGAAAGAAACAGAATTTTAATAAATGGAAGCCTCATTTCTTTAGGATCGGCAGCCATACTTGATAATATATTTTCTCATTGGCTTTTTAAATGGCATAGGATAGTGCCAGATGAAACTCTCTCAGGATACCTGGAAATAATTTTATTTATTCTCGGATTAGTATTACTAGGAATTGGTGTATTTAGAGAGATAAAAGATAGAAAGATTAAATCTTAAGAGGAAACAAATTGAGTTAGGCATTAACTTACATCTGAAAACAAAAGTACTGGTTTATTCTCTTGACGGTGGGGACGGTCCTTTTTTGTCAACAACAGTACTAGGGTTTATTCGAACCGAATAAACCCTAGCTTTTCATATTCGGGCATCCCAATTGCATTTCTAACATGAAGTTTATGCTTCTTTTGGAATTTGTTTATGGCGTATGTTGTGTCAGTGCCATATATCCCACTGACATATCCTTTAAAGAAGCCCAGTTCTTTTAGCTCTTTCTGAACAGCATAGACATCAGCACCACGGTTGCCAGACTTTAAAGTCTTATAGTAGCTGCCGAAAGGTCCGTATAAGCCTTGAGTT
>MGOW01000016.1:8087-10959 GCA_001797255.1 Clostridiales bacterium GWE2_32_10 | reverse complement strand
TGGATGCCATACCTACCCCAGGGTACGTTAAATCCCATCCAGCGACCCCCGAATCCCTCGCCCCAGGTGCTTTTATCGGTAATAATCCAGCTTCCGTAAGGTGAACGGGTTGAGTCCTTGCCACCTGAGATGGGGTATTTTTTGATTAGTTCGTAGTCCTTGAATACGTACATCCTACAATCATCTAGATCGCAGTGTATGAAATAAGGAGTTTTGGATTTTAGGTTTATGAAGGTGTTTAATGTGCTGGTGTTATTAAAGTTAAGACTTATTAAAAGTGTTATAACAAAAATACTGATAAAGAACAAAGTAACATATATTTTTTTTCTCATGATTATAGACTCCTTATTATAATATCTATAGAAATATATGTTGTGAGGGAGAGGAATATTAATATTTTTATAAATAGAAATATAAAAGAAGTTAGCCAAAGCTAACTTCTTTTATATTTCAGAACCAAAGCCCCCAATCTATCCGCATACTCATCCTTCAGCATATCTGCTCTAAATCGCCACTCCCAATTACCCACTATAGTACTTGGCGTGTTCATTCTATGTGACGCATCAAGCTCCAGAACATCTTGAAGTGGTATTATGACTGTATTAGCAAGCGTGCTATAAGCAATTTCTATTAAGGAATATGCTACATTACTTTCATCAATATGAATATACTTCTCAATAATATCTTTCGTATTGTCATCAAGTTCATTGTACCATCCTACCGTTGTATTATTGTCATGTGTTCCTGTATAGACTACCTTATTTCTTTCGATATTCTCAGGTATATAAGGGTTGTCCTCGCTTCCATCGAAGGCAAATTGTAATACGCATATGCCAGGAATATCAAAGAAATCTCTTAAAAATTCAACGTCTTTAGTTATTATACCTAAATCCTCTGCAATCAAAGGTAAGTGACCCAATTCCTGTTCTATGTGATGAAAAAATTCTTTGTCAGGACCTTTTACCCAATGTCCGCTTTTGGCTGTTTTTTCGCCGTATTTTGTTTCCCAATATGCCTCAAAACCTCTAAAATGGTCTATTCTCATGGCATCAACAAGTATTAGTGTGTTTTTAATACGAGAAGTCCACCAAGCAAAATTGGTTTGCTTGTGGTATTCCCAGTTATATATGGGGTCTCCCCAAAGCTGACCATCCTCACTGAAATAATCGGGTGGAGCTCCAGATACAACGGTAGGATAACCATCGTTATCTAGGTAAAATAAGTGTTGGTTCATCCATACATCAACGCTATCATATGAAACAAATATAGGAATATCGCCTATAAGCTTGATGCCGTTGATATTTGCATAGGATTTTAATTCATACCATTGTATGTGAAAAATGAATTCACAAAACTTATGAAACTCTATTTCATCATGTAGTAAATCTTTGTAATATTTAATAGTATCAGAATCATGTTCTATAAGCTTTCTATCCCAAGAACTCCACACAGCGTTGTAATAATATTCGGTTGCAGTTTTTGAATTTAAGTGACTACTGGTTAATTCTATAAATTTTTGTAATTCCTCTGAAGTTTCGTGTTTACGTTTTGAATGGTTACGATTTTTTATAAAAAAATATTTTAGTGACATAAAAAGTGCATAATCCTCAAGCCAGTCGGCTTTCTCATGACAAAAATTTTCAAAATTTGTTTGTAATTGTAAATCATGTTTCTTTCTAAAAGTTTTGAATGCTCGAGTCAAAAGGTTAATTTTATGTGAAAAAATATTATTAAAATTAACATGACTATTATCAGATACAATAAAATGATTAAGATTTTTATTGGTAATAAGTCCTATTTCATAAAGTTTTTCAGGACTAATTAGCATATAATTATTGGCAAATGCTGAGAAACCTTTATACGGTGAACAGGTAGTCGCTGTAAGCGGAAGTAGCTGCCAAAAACTTTGTTTTGCCTGCGTTAGAAAATCTACAAATTTATATGCACTTGTCCCTAAATCTCCTATACCATAATGGTTTGGTAGAGAAGTAGGATGAAGCAAAATCCCTGCTTTTCTTTCTGTAAACATTAAAAAATCATTCCTTTCTTTTTATTAAATTAATAAATATATTTTATCAAATTTATTTTAAAAAGTCTACAAAAATTTAAAATTTAAAAATACCAAAATTTATATGCAATAAAAAAAATAAAAAAAGAGAAACTAATATTGAAAGAAATTATCATAATTATGAATTGATAGAATTGGAGGTTTATGTATGAATTTAAAATTTAAAAAGTTATTATTTTTACTAGGATTTGGAGTGACTATACTTACAGGTTGTACAGGCAATAATACTACAGCTGTAAATCCTCCAGGAACACCAGATTATAACATGTCAGAAAGGATAACAACAAAGACACCTACTGACGGTACTACGACAGGAGGAACTAATGACTTGACTACAGACTTAAATAATTTAACAAATGACGGTTATGGAACAGCTACAGACGGACTTTTTGGAGGAGGAAACAATACAGGGTATGTAAATAATACTACTGATACAACAGATACAAATACAGGAACTACAGGTACAAATGCTGGTACAACAGCAAATAATACTACTTATGGAGCAAATAATGGAACAACAACAGCAAATGACGTTAATAATCTACAAACATTAGCAACTCAATGTGAAAATAGATTAAATAATGTAGCTGGAGTGCAAAATAGTAAAGTTGTATTACTAGGAAACACTGCATATGTAGGGTGTAAATTAAATAATGCTACAGGAACTGTTCCAACCAATGTAAAAAGTAGTGTGCTTAGTACTATAAAAAATGTAGCTCCAAATATTACGAAATGTTACGTAGTAACTAATGATGCGCAGTATAATCAAGTAAAAGCATGTGCAGATAATATAAGGAATCTAGG
>MGOW01000016.1:0-7996 GCA_001797255.1 Clostridiales bacterium GWE2_32_10 | reverse complement strand
TATAAAATTTTGATGTGGTGGTTTACAAAATTTTATATATATGTAAAGAATTATGCAGTACATAATTCCTACAAGCTATTTAATTTATGATGTCTAGGAATCTAACTCGTTAGATTCTTTGATAAGAAGATATGGATTTGAAAAGTTGATTTCTGGATTATCAACATCGTCATAAAAATAAGTTTGTGTTCCGTGGTTACTTGTATTTGTCTTTGATTGAGAATTAAGTAAATCATTTAATCTTTTTTTGAATTCCTTATGTTTATCATCATCTGGTGTTTGAAGATTAGTCTTATTTCTTGGGGTACGCTTTCTAAAATCAGAAATATCAACAATGCCTGAAATTCTTAAAATCTTTCCCATAATCACACCTCATTAAGTTTTATTGTAAATTTATTATATAACAAAAAATGGTAATTGTCAAGTGGAAGGTGAAAAAAATATGAAAAATTTTGACAAAATTGAAAAATTAAGGAATGTAGGAGACAAAACCCTAAAAAAATTAAATAAGTTGGGTATATATACAATAGAGGATCTTATTACACATTTTCCTAGGGAATATGAAGATAGAACACAAATACTGAAGGTATGTCAGTTAATCAATGAGGAGAAATCTATATTTAAGGCACGCATAACAAGTACTCCTATAAATAATAGGTTTAAACAAAAGACTATAACTACAGTAAAAGTATCAGATGATACAGGAGAGGTAGAGATTAGCTGGTTTAATCAGCCTTATTTAGAAAAACAGTTAAAGATAGGGACTGAATATGTGTTTGTAGGGAAGATACGACGTGGGTATGGGAAGATACAGATTGATTCCCCAAAGTACGAAATTACAAATAAAGCTGAGTTTATGATAGCAGGTAGAATAGTTCCACAGTATCCGCTTACCTACGGGCTTAGTCAGCATGTTTTACAAAAAATTATAAAAAATGCATTAGATGAAATGCAAGGTGTACTAAATGATATTTTACCAGTGGAGACCAGAAAAAAGTATAATCTTGCAGAGTATAATTATGCGATACGTAATATTCATCTTCCAGAAAATGATGAGGCTTATAATTTGGCTAAGAAAAGGCTTATATTTGAGGAGTTCTTTATTGTACAATCAGCGCTTTTATATATAAAAAGTAAATTAAAAGATGATAAAAAGGGAATAAAATTTAATATTCCAGAGGATATAGATTTAGTAGAAAAAAGTTTACCCTTCGAGCTTACTAATGCTCAAAGTCGGGTAATTGATGAAATAAAAAACGATATGACAAGCGATACGATAATGAATAGATTAGTACAGGGAGATGTTGGTTCGGGTAAGACTGTGATTGCACTTATGGGGATGTATATTTGTGTAAAGAATGGTTATCAGGTTGCTATGATGGCACCTACTGAAATACTTGCGGTGCAGCATTTTGAATTTATATATGAGTATTTAGATAACGAGGGTATAAAAGTTGGTTTATTAGTAGGTTCGTTAAATAAAAAACAAAAAGAAGAAATTTATGAAAAAATAAAAATAGGTGAGTTAAATGTAATTATTGGCACGCATGCGATTATACAGGATGAGCTTGAGTTTAAAAATCTAGGGCTTGTCATAACTGATGAGCAACATAGGTTTGGTGTAGAGCAAAGGATGAAGCTAACGAGTAAGGGCGAGTCACCTGATATACTTGTTATGACTGCTACTCCGATACCACGTACACTAGGGCTTATACTTTATGGTGACCTAGATATATCTATAGTAGATGAATTACCAAAGGGAAGGCAAAAGATTGATACATACTATGTTAACTCTTCATATAAAGAAAGACTATATAATTTTGTAAGGGAACAAATAGACATGGGGAGGCAAGCATATATAGTTTGTCCCATGGTAGATCAAAATGAAGAAATGGCAGAGCTAAAGGCAGTTATAGATTATACTGAAAAACTAAAAGATACACATTTAGGGAAATACAATATAGAGTATTTACATGGCAAAATGAAGCCGAAAGAAAAAAATGATATTATGATGAGATATAAAAATAACGAAATAAATATACTTGTATCAACCACTGTTATAGAAGTTGGTATAAGTGTATCTAATGCTACAATCATGATAATAGAAAATGCGGAAAGATTTGGACTTGCCCAACTACATCAACTACGAGGACGAGTAGGCAGAGGGGAGCACAAGTCTTACTGCGTACTAATTACAGATTCAAAGGGTAAGATTGTACGAGAGCGTATGGAAGTGATGAAGACTACAAATGACGGATTTATAATAGCAGAAAAGGACTTAGAACTAAGGGGTACAGGAGAATTCTTTGGAACAAAGCAACACGGACTACCGGAATTTAAGATTGCCAATTTATATGAACATGTGAATATACTAAAAAAATCCCAAAATGCAGCGAGAGAACTGATAGAGGCAGATTCGGAGCTTAAGGATGAGAAAAATACATTTATAAAGGAAAAGATAGAACGGATGATTGAGTATAAGGTACTATAGATTAGTAACTATTAAAATTTGTAGACTTGTTTAAATTGTAAGAATGATTGAAAAATAAAATACTATTTTAGATCTACAAAACTTATGCAAGGTTCCCCTCTCCTTAGGAGGGAGAGGGTCAGGGTGAGGGTTGTAAGTATATTAAGGTTTGTTTAAAGAGCTCATAACTTATAAATTTAAAGAATGGAGTTTATATCAGCAAATATAAATAAGCTTGTTTTTTCTAAAGTATTTATCTATTTGTAAGTGTAGGAAGTCCTCGGCTTCCGCTCTTACATTTTTGTTATAACAATATTTGCCTCGACCTCTTCCAGTCATCATGGTTTTATTGTATAGATTTATTGAATTAGGGAAAGCTTCTTGGTTTATCATCCTGTGTACGTAGCTATAAGTCATAAAAATTACCTCTAAGAAAATTTTAGATTTTACATCAGGGGATAACGTGTCATTTAAGATTTGAAATAATTTACTATACAAAATTTTCCAATTATCTATTAAAACTATGGGGGCAATTAATAATCCTATTTTGTATCCAGCTTTTCCTAGTGTATTAATGGTATCGATTCTATTTTTTAAGGAAGATGTTCCTAACTCTACCTTTGTTATTATTTCTTGGGGGTTAACACTCATTCTGATTATTGTACGTCCTCTGTGTTGTAAATTAAGCAGAGGTTCGACTGTATCAAATTTAGTAGGGAAAGTTATATATCCTCTTTCGTTTTTACCAAATAGTTCTATTGTCCATTCAAGATTTTTAGTTATAGTATTTTCAAGTATCAAATCACTATTGCTTCCTATTTCAAATGTAAGCTCTTTTTCCGATTTATTAGAAGTTTTGATAATTTTTTCTAGCATTTGTTCTCGATTAACAAAAAGCCTTAAGTATGAACATTTATTATAATTGCAGACTAAGTAACAGTATAGACACATAGCACTACATCCTGACGAAGTATATGGAACTAAAAAGTCTGAGACCTTTGCATTTGGAGTGTATTTATGCGTTTTTCTAATGCCTATGATAAGATTTTGCTTCATCCTCGCAAATTCACAATTTGAATTATTTCTGAGTTCTGGAATATTATTATGATTTTCGATTTTTATCCATTTGCATGTTTTGTATTTTTCGTAAAGCACTTTACCTAGCTCATAATTTAAAATATTTTCTTCGTAATAAATTTTATATGGTATCAAAATATCACCTCAATTGAAGAGTTAGCTATTATAAGAATATGTAAAGTATAACACAAAGCCTGTTATAAACGTTAGTATCTACATTTTGTATTAAATTATTCTAAGTAAGTTTTTCTAGTAATGATAAAAGTGGTAAAAATTTATTAAATAAAAATAAAATTAACTTTTTTTTGTAATACACTTGAAAAAATTTAGAAAATCTTGTATTATATAGTAAGTAATATACAAGTATGTTTTTAGTGGAATTAAGGAATAATTATAATTAAAGGTAAATTCAGATAATTCATATTGCAAACTGTGCAAAGAGCACTTTTGAAAGGGGATAAAATATGTATAAACAATTTAAGATGGAGCTTGCAGGAAGAGAACTTTCGGTAGAAATAGGTAGGGTAGCAGAACTTGCTAATGGGGCGGCTTTAGTACGTTATGGTGACACAGTGATTTTGGCAACGGCTACTGCATCAGATGAGCCAAGAGAAAACATAGATTTTTTTCCAATGAGCGTTGATTATGAGGAGAGACTTTATTCGGTAGGTAAAATACCGGGCGGGTTTATAAAGAGGGAAGGTAGACCTACAGAAAATGCAATATTAACTTCTAGGGTTATAGATAGACCTATTAGACCACTTTTTCCAAAGGATTATAGAAATGATGTGGCGATAACTATAACAGTTTTATCTGTTGACCAAGACTGTAGTCCGGAAATAACAGCTATGATAGGAGCGAGCATTGCACTATCTATATCGGATATGCCATTTAAAGGACCTATAGGTGGAGTTAGTATGGGATTAATAGACGGAGAATTGATAATTAATCCGACAGCTGAGCAAAGGGAGAGAACTACATTAAACCTTACAGTTGCATCGTCAGCTGAGAAGGTAGTAATGATTGAAGCCGGTGCAAGTGAAGTACCTGAAAATGTAATGATAGATGCTATATATAAAGGGCACGAAGAAAATATTAGAATAGTTGAATTTATAAAAGGTATTCAAAAAGAGGTAGGAAAAGAGAAGAAAGAATACACAAAATCAGAGATACCACAAGAAATATATGAAGGTATAACTTCTTTTATAGGTACGCAAAGAATGGAAGAAACATTGATTGCTGATGCTAAACAAGATAGACAAGAGCATCTTAAAAAACTAAAAGAGGAAGTAAAGAGCTACTTTACAGAAATAAATCCAGAGTTTGAAGCATATGTAGGCAAAAGTCTTGAAAAATTTGCAAAGGCTACTGTTAGAAGTATGATTTTAAACAAACATGAGCGTGTAGACGGAAGAAAGCTTGACCAAATGAGGATGCTTTCGGCTGAGATAGATATACTGCCTAGAACTCATGGTTCGGCTATATTTAAACGTGGACAAACTCAAGTACTTACTATTACTACTCTAGGTGCGATGGCTGATGTTCAAAGGCTTGACGGACTTGATTTATTAGAAGATACTAAAAGATATATGCATCACTATAATTTCCCGGGGTATTCTGTTGGAGAAGCAAAGCCTTCACGTGGACCTGGTAGAAGAGAGATAGGTCATGGAGCACTTGCAGAAAGAGCACTGCTACCGGTTATACCATCTGAGGAAGATTTTCCATATGCTATAAGACTTGTATCAGAAGTACTCAGTTCAAATGGATCTACTTCTCAAGCTAGCGTTTGTGGAAGCACATTATCACTAATGGCAGCAGGAGTACCTATTAAAGCACCAGTTGCGGGTATATCAGTAGGACTAGTTACTGGTGAAACAGAAGATGAGTTTATAACTATGCTAGATATCCAAGGACTAGAAGACTTTTATGGAGATATGGACTTCAAGGTTGCAGGTACAGCTGATGGGATAACGGCGATACAAATGGATAGTAAAATAACAGGACTTTCAAGAGAAATCGTCGAAAAAGCAATATACCAAGCAAGAGACGCAAGGATGTTTATATTAGACGAGGTTATGTTAAAAGCTATAGATAAACCAAGAGTTGAGCTTTCAAAATATGCACCGCTTATAGAAGTTATAAAAATTGACCCAGAGAAGATAAGTGAAGTTATTGGAAATAAGGGAAAAACGATAAACAAAATTATTGAAGAGACTGGCGTTAAGATTGACATTGAAGATGATGGTAAAGTATTTGTTTGTGGTGCTGATCCTGAAAAGATAAAACGTGCAGTAGAAATAATTAAATCAATAGCCATTAATCCTGAAATAGGACAAGTATTTAACGGAACAGTAGTAAAAACCACTGCTTTCGGAGCATTTGTTGAAATAACACCAGGAAAAGAGGGTTTAGTACACATCTCAAAGCTTTCAAAGGAAAGAGTTGGAAAGGTTGAGGATGTAGTAAAAGCAGGAGATAAGGTAAATGTTAAGGTTTTAAGTATAGATGACCATGGGAAAATAGATTTGACTATGGTATTTGAGGAAGTGGCAAATTAGGAATATGTATCTTATTATTTTTATATAATTTAGTAAAGTTCTTCCATTACGTCATCCTGAGGAGGGTGTTCTTCCCGACGTGAGGATCTGCTTTTGAGTATTAAAAAGATAAAATACAGATCCTAACGTCGCAAAAATACACTCCTCAGGATGACGTTAGTGTTGCTCAAAGTAGTAAGTTATATTTTAATTATTAATGAAGTAAATAGATTTTTAAATAAGTTAAGAAGAAAAGAGGCGATTGGTGTGGATTTAGCAAGAGTTTCATCTAATGGTTTGATAAAAATACCAGATGATATATTAAAGAAGTTGAAGTTAAAAGCAGGTGATAAAGTTTCTTTTAGAGAAGAGGATGGAAATATAATAATAAATAACGCATCATATAATGCATTAAAAGAAATACAGGGAGAAATGAAGGGAAAAGCTGAAGAGCAAGGAATATTAGATGAAGTAGATGTAAAAAATCTTATTAAAGAAACTAGAAATGAATTGTGGAGTCAAAAATATGAGAGTAATAATTGATACTAACGTAATATTATCTGCAATATTATTCCCTGAATCTATACCAGCTAAGCTTCTTGAAAAAATTACTGAAAATAATGAAGTTGTATTAACAACGTATATTATAGAAGAGTTACATAATGTGTTTAAGAGAAAATTTAAAAATAAAATAATATTTCTAGAAAGGTTTTTGTCCAAATTTTCTTATGAACTTGTACATGCACCTATAGTAATAGAAATGGACAAGTATCAGTATATAAGAGATAAAGCGGATTTGCCAATACTTGTATCTGCAATGATTGAGGAAGTAGATTGTATAATTACTGGAGATAAAGATTTTCAAGTTTTGACTATAGAAAAGCCGAAAATAATATCGTCAAGGGATTTTTATCAAAATTATATATAAAAGTTGTATAAAACAAATTTTAAGATTAGGAGGAATGTAAAAATGGGTAAAGGAAAATTTGGTGGAGGATTTAAAGGCGGAATGGGAATGCCTGGTAATATGCAGGGTATGATAAAACAGGCACAAAAGATGCAAGAAGATTTAATAAAAAAGCAAGAGGAATTTGAAAAGAGGGAAGTTACAACAACTGCCGGAGGGGGAGTTGTTGAGGTTACTATATTAGGAACAAAAGAAATAAAGGCTATAAAAATCAAACCAGAAGTAGTTGACCCTGATGATATAGAAACGCTAGAAGATCTAATAATGGCAGCGATAAATGAAGGTATAAGAAAGCTATCAGAAGAAGAAAGAGATACATATGGTGGTATGACAGGGGGATTTAACCTACCGTTCTAATTTAGAGGTTAGGTTAAAGTGCAAATTATGAAATATTATGGAGATTTAATGTCTAAGCTAATAGAAGAATTATCTAGGCTACCAAGTATAGGGAACAAATCTGCACAGAGGCTTGCATTTTATATTGTTAATATGCCTGAAAAAAATGTAGAGAGTTTAGCGTATTCTATTATAAATGCTAGAAAAAACATAAAATATTGTTCAACCTGCTATAGCCTAACAGACGGTGACACTTGTTCTATATGTAATAGTGAAAAAAGGGACAAGGCGATGGTAATGGTGGTAGAAGATGTAAAAGATATGATAGCATATGAGAAAACAGGAAACTATAAAGGCACGTACCATGTTTTAAACGGAGTAATATCCCCTATGCATGGTATAGGACCGGAAGAATTGAAAATAAAAGAATTATTAAACAGAATTAATACTTCAAACGTAATGGAGGTTATCCTAGCGACAAACTCAAATATAGAAGGAGAAGCAACTGCGATGTACCTAAATAAGCTAATAAAATCGCTAGGTATTAAAGTCACAAGAATAGCATATGGTATTCCTGTAGGAGGAAGTATAGAATATGTAGATGAA